>JAQUHH010000321.1 GCA_028683685.1 Bacteroidales bacterium | reverse complement strand
AAATGTTCAAGATATGAGCATTTTTATTGAAAAAAGGAAGCAATGCTTGGGTTAAAAAATAGGGTGATTTTAAATTGATATTTAGCATCGTTTCAAAATTATCATGTGTGGTTTGGGCAAATTTTTTATTTATTAATTGTCCTGCATTGTTTATTAAAACATCAATTCCTGAATGAAAATAATCGGAAATAATGGACGCTATGCCAGAATAAGATTCAATATCTGATAAATCAAATTCAATGGATTTTATATTCTCTCTTTTTAATTTATTGATTTCTAAGATGTTTCTCGAAATTGCCAATACATTATTGGTAGGATTTTCTGATGCATGTTTAGCTATTTCAAATCCGATTCCTTTTCCTGCTCCAGTGATAATAATATTCATTGCTTTTTTAGTTAAACAAGTGGAAGTTGATAATGTTTATTCTTTTATTATTTTAGATACCATAGAACGTTGTTGTTGTTTGATGTTTATATAATAGAACCCGTTTGCTAAATTTTTGAGGTCTAGTTGACTGCTTTGAAAAATTTGACTTGTATAAACTTTTTTTCCCTCGATTGAGAATATTTCAACAAGTGTGGGTTCATTTGTGTTTTCAAATATGATAAAAAGATGGTCTTTTATTGGATTTGGGTAGATGATTATATCGGGTATAGAGGATTCCCAAACAGAAGCTGGACATGGACTCAATTGTACGTCAATTCGAATGGATTCTTTGTCTTGAATGCTTTGATTATCAATAGTTTTTGAACAATATCCATCTGCTTCAAATAAAAGCGAGTAGGTTCCTGCTTTTACAGGGCGGTGGTAGTTTCCAATTGGCAATGAGCTGTAAATAAATGAGTTATCAATATCATGTTGCAAAAGACTCACTTTTGCTTTGATGGGTTCATGGGTGATTGAATCAGTTACAATGCCTCTAAATCCAAATAAAACTTCTTCCCAATAATTTAATATGGAGGGATAATTGGCTTCCCAATAATAGGGCATGGTGGAGGCATTTGGTTTTTTTGTATTGGAAATTTCCAAGGTTACTTCTCTGCAGTGATGATAATAATTCATATAGTCTTGTCTAGTTCCTGAAGCAACATACCAACCAGCACCGTTTGTTACGCCGGGGTGAACTCCATCGCCTGTGGCGGTGAAATATCCATCATAATTGGTTTGTTTTTTTGCTGAATCGGCATATTCTTTTGAGATTTGAAACCACCAATCATCATCGGCTGCCAAATCGTATTTGCAATCCCATGGAAAATTGACCAATTCTGTTCCTCCATGGAAATTTGCAGCCATCACAAAAGGATATTTTTCAGCATATTCCATAAAAGCAATGGTTTCAGGTTGCCAAGTATTATCGTCGGGATGGTCGCCATTTGTGTGGTCTTTGTAATTTCTGTTTAAATCTACAAAGTTTCCATTATACCGAATTGCCAAAGCTAAAGTATTGTTTCCTCCTCTAAACGTGCCATCGGGATTCGCCAGTGGATTGATGTGAATAACGGTGTTGTTAATGAGATGTGTAATTCTGTCATCCAATTGATAATTGTTTAAAAGATGATCTATAAACCTTAAAAGTACCATGTATCCCGTTGTTTCATCACCGTGCATGGTTGCCGTATATAAAAAATGAGGCTCGTCTTCTTGTTCATTAACATTGTCTGAAATAATCGCTGTAAGTAATTTGCGACCACTTGGTAAAATGCCAATGGTATCGATGCGACAAATTTCTGGAAAATTCAGGGCAAAATCATACATTAATGCTTCATATGAAAGATAATTTGGATAGGCATCCCAGTTCTTTTCTGCTTTTTCAAAATAATTCCACATTGTCCATTCACCTGGCATTTCTGAAGTGTGTAACTCATATTGCCAAGGGATATTTTGCTCCAAAAACCAAGCAAAAGATTCTTTGTTTGCATACGCATAAATGCGTCCTTCTTCTGTGATTTTGTCAATGGATAATTTGTTGAAAATCAGATTATTGTTGACGTCTTTTTGGGAAAAAGAGAAAACAACTTCCCCTCGTTGTTCTAAGCTTTGATTTGCCTTTTCTAAATCTTGTGAAAAGAGGCTGAAAATGGTAAAAAACAAAAAGAGGGTAAGAACGTTTTTTTTCATATGTTTAATTGTTAAGTTTAGGCACTTGATGTTTAATGATTTGTGGAAAGTTTGCAGCTTCTCTTTTATAAACAGCTTTGATTTGAATTTGTTTTTTGATTTCAATTTTATAATGACATTCTTCCATAATGCTTGCAATTTTATAATTTACATCAATGGGCGAAATGGCCGTTTCATTCAGCAAGCACAAATAAATTTTTGAAGAGGATATTTGATTATTTTTACCATAAGCTACTATTGCACGTCCGCTTTCAATGGATTTAAACTCTTTTTGTTGTAAAAAAAGATTGGATTGCAGCGTGTCGCTTACAAACCAAAAACGAACGTTTTTCCCTGTTGCTGGAATAAAAAAATCGGGGATAATTCCTATGGCAAAGCCCAAAAGTGGATGGACATATTTGGACAGAAGTCCGCCTCCTAATCTGCTGACCGTTTTTACTGTTTTTTGCCAGCTCTCTTCTGCTTCTTTCCCAACTCCAATCCAGTAAGCCCATGCCAGAGGTTCGTGACCGACAAATTTACTTTCAAAAGTGTCTTCTGCTAAATCAATTTCGATAACGGCACGGTTTTTTTTACGGAAAGAGATGGAAGATTCCAGCTTGACTCTTTCGTCTATTAATATCTGTTCAATGTTTTTGCAAGTATCCAATACCAAAATCGGATTTTCGGTCACTGATGTGTCGTATGCAATAATTTTATCTCTTTTACGAATGTTGTAAATTG
>JAQUHH010000047.1 GCA_028683685.1 Bacteroidales bacterium | reverse complement strand
TTGGATTTAGTTTTCCTGTTGTGCCCAAAGATCAAGCTCGAATCAGAGTTCAACTTTCTGCAGGTCACGAAGTAGAACATTTGGACAAAGCAATTAATGCTTTTATCAAAATAGGAAAAGAATTAAATGTTATAAAATAATGGCTTATTAGAACATCAGCAATTTTCAAAATTTAGATGTTCTCATTGTTTTAAAAAAAAATCAACTCCAATCTTTTATTTGCAAAATCAATTGCAAAGAGATTGGAGTTTTTTATCCGAAGAAATCTGTGTTTCAGCATTTAACGGACTTATCATATTTATACTTTTCGTGTAAGGATTAATCCGAAAAATCCATGAGCAATCAAAAAAGCGGAAAGAACCAATCCAAACCAGTTTTTTCCAACCATAAAATCATTGATAATTGAATTTGAAAAATAATATACCACTACACTTGCCAACAGTGTTGCTCCAGCTGTATAATTTCCGATTTTATAAAACAACTGAATTTCACGTTCATCTGCTTTTTTCTTCCCAATAAACGGATGTGCAAAAAGTAAAGTTAATACTGAAATCCCTTTTGCTCCTTCTAGGAAAATGGCAACCAGCATTATTATTCCGACGATCAATTCGTAAACAAATCTTTTTTTCATTTTATTTTTCCTCCATTTTTAGATAAAAAATTTCCTCCACTCGACATTCAAAGAATTTTGCTAATAGTAATGCCAATTTAGTAGATGGATTGAATTTACCACTTTCAATTGCCTGAATCGTTTGCCTGGATACATCTACTTGTTTGGCTAATTCTTCTTGGGTTATTTGATTTTTATTAAACCTCTTAATTCTAATATTATTCATTAAAACCATTATATTATTTTATCTTTTTATGATTTACATTTTGCAAATGTAATGTATTATAGTCATTATGTCAAGTATAATGTACATTGTTTTCCAAAACGAATGTTAGTTTGGAGCAATTTTGATTAATATTTGTAATTCCGAGCGAAGTGAGGAATCTCAAACAGAACAAATAAAGAATGAAAAGTGAAAAAAATAAATGAGATTTTTCATTCCGTTTCACTCCATTCGAAATGACACCAAGCAGTGGTCATTAGAGGGATAGATTTGTGGCGGCATCGCCGCCACAAATCTATCCCAAAAGAAAATAGGGAAACTGTCATTCCGATTGAAGTGAGGAATCTAAATTGAAAGGGCTTAACTTATAAATGGATCGTGTTTTTCAATCAGGAATGCTAAAATTTTGTGCTTTTGTTATACCTCGACCAAAATTCGGTTCTTGCAATGAATAAATAATAACAACAATTAAAACGCTTTTAATAAGAGGGTTTCGAACTATAAGGGCGTTTCTTTTTTAGCCATAAGTTTTCGCCTACTCTAGGTTCAACTTTTGGATCTAGTCCATTTAATTTGGCTAATGATTTAAGTTTTATGGCATAGGCTTGAGATATTTGCCATAATGTTTCGTCTTGAACCACTAAGTGAAAATCTCTATCGCCTTTGTTTCGTTTTGATTCGATGTAAATAATATCTCCTTCTTTCATTTTTTCATCTTTAGACATATCATTGTATTTACGAAGGAAAGATTCGTCAGAAAAGAAATCTTTTGCAATGGAATAAAAAGAATCATCTGCTTTAGCAACGAGAAAACGAGTGTGATTGTTGGTGTATATATTTCTGCCATTTTGTATTTCTGTAGGACGATATACAATTTCTTGGATAATAACGGCATCATCTACTTCGGTTTTGGTTGGAGGAGGCGTTTTTACTGTTTTGGGTGAAGATTTGTCGTAATTATAAAGTTCATATTCTTCGATTACGCGAACCAAAATTTTAGAATATTCTGGATTGGTTGCATAACCTGCATCTTGCAAGCCTTTTGCCCAAGAGATGTAATCATCGGAACTGTTTTCAAATAAAAAAGAATAACGTTTGTTGTTGAGTAGAAAAAGAGAGTGATCATCAAAACAATTTTCAATAGTGGCGTATTTTCTAAAGCAATCATCTATCTCATCATCATCTTTATTGTATGTTTCGCCAGTCCAAGATCCACCGCATTTGATTCCAAAGTGATTGTTGGCATTTAAAGCTAATTCGCTAGTTCCTGCTCCCGATTCTAAAATTCCTTGAGCCAAAGTGATGCTCGCTGGTATTTTATACTCTTTTGCCTTTTTAATAGCTGAATTTTTATATTTGCTGATGTAAATAATAATATCAGATTTTGTATAACTTTGCGATTGCAAACTTGAAAATCCCAATACTAAAAAAATAAATGCTAAAAAAAATCTCTTCATAATTATTATTGCTTCTAATGTTTTGCAAAAATATAAAATCTATACACATATCAAGCAAAAAAAAACAATGAATTCAGATATTATTACAAAATATTTTCCAAATATCACAACCCATCAAAAAGTACAGATTGAAAGTTTATATTCTTTGTATGATGAATGGAATAAAAACATTAATGTGATTTCTCGTAAAGACTTTTCAAACCTTTATATTCATCATGTTTTACATTCATTAAGCATTCAAAAACTACTGGCTTTTAAATCAGGAACAAAAATTTTAGATATTGGAACGGGCGGTGGATTTCCTGGAATTCCCCTCGCTATTTTAAATCCTGATTCTAAATTTCATTTAATTGATTCCATTGGAAAAAAAATCAAAGTAGTTAAAGAAGTGAGTTCTGCTTTAAATTTATCAAATGTTTCTGCCGAACATATTCGAGCCGATGAACATAAGGGAACCTACGATTTTATTGTGAGCAGAGCGGTCACTGCCATGCCCGAGTTTTTAAAATGGACCCATGGGAAAATTCGAAAAAAAGAACAAAATGCCTTCCCCAATGGGGTTTTATATCTGAAAGGGGGCGACTTAAGGGAAGAGTTAAGTTCCATTGGTCAGAAAGTAGATGTTTATGAAATCTCTCGATGGTTTGAAGAAGATTTTTTTAAAGAAAAAAAAATAGTGCATATTTATTAAATTTAGTTCAAAAAATTACTAGATTTGCCATGTATAATTATTAATTTAATCCTATATTTATTATGAAATCAAAAGCACAAGCTTTACTAAAAGATTCTAAAACAGCACGTTGGGTGGTTTTAGCGTTAATCTCAGCGACCATGTTTTTCGCCTATTTCTTTGTTGACGTGGCTGCCCCTTTGCAAACAATGCTCCAAAAAGAACCATATTTTTGGTCGCCTGAAGTATTTGGAATGTTGGGTGGTTCAGAATTCTTTTTAAATGTATTTGCTTTCTTCTTAATTTTCTCAGGTGTAATTCTCGATAAAATGGGAATTCGTTTTACTCTTATCACATCAGCAATAACCATGGTTGTGGGTGCTTTACTAAAATTTTATGCACTTACTCCTGCGTTTGCAGATTCTGCTATTGGTGTTTCTCTTGCTAGCTTTCTTCCCTCTATCCCAGCCAGTGCTAAATTAGCATTTTTTGGTTTTGCCATTTTTGGCGTCGGAGTTGAAATGGCAGGAATTACGGTTTCAAAAACAATTGTAAAATGGTTTAGAGGCAAAGAGTTGGCTCTGGCAATGGGCTTAGAAATGGCAGTTGCTCGTTTGGGCGTATTTGCTGTTTTCCAATTATCCCCAAGATTTGCCGAAAGTGGTGGAGTTTCCAGTTCTGTAATGATGGGAGTTGCATTCCTATGTATGGGTTTTTTAACTTTCTTAATTTATACTTTTATTGATAAGAAATTAGATAAACAAATTGGTGAAGAAGGAAATGTTGAAGAAGACGAAGTTCCTTTCAAACTTTCTGATTTACGCGAATTGGTTACAAATCCAGGTTTTATTACCATTGTTTTATTGTGTGTATTATTCTATTCCGCCATATTCCCATTCCAGAAATTTGCCACCGATATGTTGGCTTCAAAGCTCGATGTAGATGTAACAAAAGCGGCTGGATTGGTCTCTTATTTCCCGATTGGAGCTATGATTTTAACTCCGTTTATTGGATTGTTCCTCGATTTAAAAGGAAAAGGGGCGTCTATGATGCTTTACGGTGCCATTTTACTTACTGTTTCCCATCTAATTTTTGCATTGGTTCCTGCTGAGTCCTTTTCAACTCCAGTTGCCATCGGAACGATTGTGCTTTTAGGAACTGCCTTTTCACTTGTTCCCGCTTCTATGTGGCCTTCCATCCCGAAAATTGTAAAAGAACGCTATTTGGGTTCAGCCTATGCCGTTACATTCTGGGTTCAAAATATTGGTCTTTTAGCCGTGCCGATTCTTATTGGTTGGTCCATCACGTATTCAAACCCAGGTGTTGCCGTACTTATTGAACAAGGAGTGGAGGGTGCTAAATACAATTATATGCTGCCCGAACTTATTTTTGCAGGTTTTGGCGTTTTAGCCATCATTTTATCCATTGTTCTAAAAGTTGTTGACCGCAAAAAAGGCTATGGACTGGATGTTCCAAATAAACAATCATAATTTTCAAAGTATTTTGAAAATTAAATAAATAAAAAAGAGGACATTTGTCCTCTTTTTTATTTATTTTTACAAGATTAATCAAACATAAAATCATATGAAAACATATAAAATAAGCTTCTTACTCCTATTGGCTTCTGCTTTTATTGTTTTTTCATGTTCATCGAGAGAAGCTACAGAAAACATTCAAAACTTTGATAGTGAAATACTTGAAGAAATGTCCTTTTCCAAAGGGACTCAAGAAAACTCGTATTCTTCCACTCAAATGGAAAAAGACGAAAGATCATCCATGGAAGCATCGGAATCCGTAAGTCAATATATTATCAAAACGGCGGATATAAAAATGATGGTGGAAGATGTAAATCTAAGCACCGATAATATTGAGAAAATCCTCAAAGTAAATGATGGTTTTATAGATAATTCCAACTTGGAAACAAAACCTTATTCTTTATCAAATACTTTAAATATTCGTGTTCCTGCTGCTCAGTTTGATCTTGTTATCAAAGAGATTACAACTTTGGCAGAATACATCGATCATCGGGTTGTAAAAGCCGAAGATGCAACCAAAGCTTATGTGGATACAGAAGTGCGTTTGAAAAATAAATTGGAAGTCGAAAAACGATATATTGAGATTTTGAGAAATCAAGCCAAAACCGTCGCTGACGTTCTTGAAGTAGAACGCCAACTCAACGACATCCGTATTGAAATTGAGTCTGCCCAAAGCTATTTAAACACTCTTAAAGACCAAATCAAATACAGCACCATCAATCTCGAAATCTATCAAACGGTGAATTACGTAAAAAAGCCAGAAACGAATCAAAAGTCCTTTTTTACCGATGTTAAAGAGGCACTTCAGTTTGGTTGGAATGCTGTTTTGTCATTTATCCTTGTTTTTCTTCATCTATGGCCTTTGTTTGCTATCGCTTCTTTAATAGTAATTACCGTTGTTTTTATAAAAAGAAGAAAAAAATAGGGTGCTGTTGAACAGTCGTTTTTGGATTTCAGTTCTTTAAAAATTGCACAAAAACATATAAGGTATTCTTCAAAATGAAAAAACAAATGGAAAATTTAAAATACAAAGTGACTGCTTTTATTTTGTTGTGCTTTTGCATGACAAGATTAATAGCACAAGAAACAATTCCTGTTTCGGGCGGAAATGCTACTGGTAATGGAGGAACAGTAAGTTATTCAGTTGGTCAAGTAGTTTCCACCACAAACACCAGAACGACAGCTTCGGTAGCACAAGGCGTGCAGCAACCATTTGAAATCTCAGTTGTTGCAGAAATTGAAGATGCCAAAAGGATAAACCTTACGATTTTGGCATATCCAAATCCCACAACCAATTATTTAATACTGGAAGTCGCCGACTTTTCCCTTTCCCCTTTATCCTTTTCCCTCTATGATATTCAGGGAAAACTTTTGCAAAACAAAAAAATTACAGACAGCCAAACAACTATTGATATAAGTAATTTGGTATCAGCAAATTATTTTATTAAAGTTGCCCAAGGAAATAAAGAGCTTAAAATGTTTAAAATAGTTAAAAGATAAAACGATAAAGGGAAAAGTATGGGAATTGAAAGGTTTGAAGATATTATTGCTTGGCAAAAGGCAAAGACTTTAACGATTCAAATTTATAATTTGTTTGCAGATAATTGTGATTTTGGTTTTAAAGATCAAATTCAGCGAACTTCAGTTTCAATTATGAATGGCACGTCAAAACTTTATAATTTTCCACTTTCCACTTTCCCCTTAAATAAAGCATTATAAAAATAACCAGAAATCAAAATATTATGAGAAAAAAAATAAAAACATTCATGGACCTTTCAACTCTTTTATTACTTTCAACTTTTGCCTTTTCCCTTTTAACTGTTTCTGGTCAAAGTCCACAAAAAATGAGTTATCAAGCAGTCGTTCGTAATAGCAGCGATGCACTAGTTACAAACACGCAAGTTGGAATGCAAATTAGTATTTTGCAGGGAAGTGCAAGCGGAACAGTCGTTTACACTGAAACACAAACGCCAACGACCAATGCCAATGGTTTGGTAAGTATTGAAATCGGAGGAGGTGCAGGGTTTAGCACAATTAATTGGACAAGCGGTTCTTATTTTATTAAAACTGAAATGGATCCAACTGGAGGAAATAATTATACAATTTCGGGCGTTAGTCAGCTGTTGAGTGTCCCTTACGCATTTGCAACAGAAACAGTAAAAGGAATTAATGTCAATGGGGCACAAAATGGAGAAGTATTGATTTATAATTCTACTTCTGCTAAATTTGAACCAGGTACTAATACACCAAGCCCCGTTGAATGGAGTAATATTCACGATAGACCAACAGGAATAAGTGCATTCGATAATGATGCTGGATATTTAACAGCAAGTAATTACCAAGTATTATCAATGAGTAATGATACTGTGTTTTTAACAAATGGAGGATTTGTTAAATTGCCAGCAATTTATTCAGCGACATTGTTGCCTCCAAATGTAAATTTACAAGCAGCAACTGATTTGCAAGCTTTTTCTGCAAAATTAAATGGAATTGTAAATCCTAATGGATTAAGTTCTAATGTATTTTTTGAGTGGGGTACAACACAAAGTTATGGCAATATTGCTTTAGCAAATGAGAATCCAGTAACAGGAAATTCAGATGTTGAAGTAAGCGTTACAATAAACAATTTACAACCAAATACGATGTATTATTTTAGAATAAAAGCTATAAATGCTGTTGATGTTTCATTTAGCAACCATATGATTTTTAACACATTAGCATCTACTTTACAAATAACAACTCTTAATAGTAGTAGCATCACTAGCTCAACAGCAGTAAGTGGTGGTAATATTACGAATGATGGTGGATCGTCTATTATTGCACGAGGTGTATGCTGGAGTACGAATCCGAACCCAACAATATCCGATAATCTAACAATAGATGGCATGGGTACTGGTAACTTTTTAAGTAATTTAACGGGTTTAATTGCAAGTACAACATATTACGTGAGAGCTTACGCAACAAACAATACTGGAACAGCATACGGTAACGAAATAAATTTTTCAACGATTGCACCAATCTCAATTGGTCAAAATTATCAAGGTGGTATTATAGCATATATATTACAAGCTTCAGACCTTGGCTATAATGCTGATACTACACATGGTTTAATTATTTCTAACGACTTGGGTTCGGCGTTGTGGGGTTGCTCTGGTACTGTAATTGGTGGAACTTCATACGCATTTGGTAGCGGATCAGCAAATACGGCAGCTATTGTTGCATTATGTAGTACCCCATATATCGCAGCTCGTTTGTGTGATAATCTCACTCAGGGTGGCTATAACGACTGGTACTTGCCAAGTAATGAAGAGTTTGTTAAGATTTATTTGAATAGAGTTGCAATTGGTGGATTGGGTAACAATGTATATTGGACATCAAGTGAATACTATGGAAGCCCATCAAGCCGTGCTATGCAAATATTATTTACTACTGGTGGAGTTGCAACTCAAACTAAGGATGTGACAGCTAGCATTCGTGCAGTCAGATCCTTCTAATCGTTAAATCATGACGTTTTTAATCTGTTTCACTTTGATAAACTGAATTACGATAAGTAACATCGGACTTGGTGTTTCTTTTGCAGACCCAAAACAGAGTGAATGCAACAATTTTAGACTTGAAGTGTTGTATTGGTTGTATTATTTATAACCACTAAAACAAAACAATGCAACTTAGAAATCTCTTCCTCATCTCAGCTTTGTTGTTGGGACTCTTCTTAGAACAATTTGCGGTTAGTTTGCAAGGATCTTTAATTTACATCTTGTGTTTTATGATGTCGTTGTCTTTGCAATCCATTTCAATATCGATTTTTAAACCGCAATTAAAAATATTAAAACCCATTATTTCTACCATTCTTCTGAATTATTTTCTTTTTGGAATTATATTAATGCTTTTGGTTTATCTTATAATCCCTTATGAAAAAGCACTTTATATTGGTTTTTTAATGATAGCAGTAGCGCCTCCCGGCGTTGTTATTGTCCCTTTTGCAGTTCGTATGAAATCAGATATTAATTATGCAGCCTTAGGGGTTGTGGGGGCATATCTTTTTACCATCATTCTTTTTCCGCTTACTTTGTTTTTGCTGGGCGTAGAAGTTGACTTTATGAATGTCTTTAAATTGATTTTTTATTCGGTCGTTTTACCCATGTTTATTTCACGAATTTTTCGGTATCCTGCTATTTTTAAATTTACCAAAAAGCACCAATCGTTGCTGATTGATATTTCATTTTTTATTTTGATTTATGTTGTGATTGGCATCAATAAATCGGTATTGGTACATGATTTTAGAGTCTCCATTTTGCCCTTGCTGGTATTGGGTATTCTGCTTTTTCCCATCGCTATTGGACTCCTATTTCTGTTGAAAAAACTACAGAAAAGCAAAGAAATAAGCACCAATTTCTCACTTTTGTTAATGGTGAAAAACAATGGCTTTTCAGCGGTCTCTTCCCTTACTTTGTTTGGAACGGTAGCATCCATTCCATCTGCTGCACTTAGCGTGGTTTTGTTGCTCTATTTGATTGCTTTGCCCGGGATAATGGATTTTATTTACAAGAAACCAAAACAACTTGAACTTGTTGAGCAAATAGATTTAGAGAGTAAACTTGAATTAAAGCTGAAGTAAAAGATTCTGAATCACTATGGTCCAGTTCGACTAGCTCAGCACATCACACTGCATCGCCTAAAGAAGAAAATATTGAAACCCATAATTTAATCAATTGATTTTCAATACTCTCCCTTTAGGGATTAAGGGTAAAAGTATTGAAAATCACGAAAGAATATCAATACAAAAAACCAAACTCCTTTTTTCATAACGTTTGTAAGCATCTGATAATCTTCACTTTACATTGATTTACTGAATTTTTATCGGACAACAATTATACGGAATTTTACAAAAATTCGGCAATAATTGTCTTTTTAGCTCTAACTTGTTGTCCGATTTTAACTTTAACTTCCACATCAAGAGGTAAGTATAAGTCGACCCTTGAGCCAAATTTAATTATTCCAAATTCTTCTCCTTGGGATAAAATTTGTTGCTCGGTGGCATGACAAACAATTCTTCTGGCCACGGCTCCAGCAATTTGTTTCACTAAAATCTGAGCTTTATTATTTTCAATGACGATGCTTTGGCTTTCATTTTCGGTGGATGATTTTGGCAACCATGCTGCTAAAAATCTTCCTGGATTATATTTTTTATAAATAATTTTTCCATTGACAGGTGCATAATTTATGTGCACGTTCATGGGCGACATAAATATTGATATTTGCTTTCTTTTTCCTTTGAAAAATTCGGTTTCAATCATTTCTTCGATAACGACAATTTCTCCATCAGCAGGAGATATGATGTGGTTTTCGTTGATTGTAACCCTACGATTTGGAGATCTAAAAAAGCGGATAAAAAATATTTGAAAACAGAGTAAAAAAACATAAAAAAGTATATGATAAACGGTTTGTTTTGGGAATAACCAGTTGGCAATGAGTGCTAATAAAGCAAAAAATAGGAATGTTACCAAAATAGTGGGATAACCCTCTTTGTGAATTTTCATTTCAATTAAATTTTAAATAAGTTGCAAATAGATAAAGACAAATGGTGCACTATATAGCACAGCATCAAATCGATCGAGTAAGCCTCCATGGCCGGGAAGGATATTCCCTGAATCTTTTACTCCTACATTTCTTTTTAGCATTGATTCTGCTAAATCCCCCAAATTGGCAGTGATAATTACAATCAGAATTAATAGGAGCCAATTCAGCATGGGCATAAATTGAAAATAATCATTCAAGAAATAGGATGCAAAAAGTGATAAAGTGAGTCCGCCAAACAGGCCTTCCCAAGATTTTTTTGGCGAAATGCGCTCAAACAAACGATGTTTTCCAAAAGCACTTCCTACTAAGTAGGCTCCAGAATCATGAATCCAGATTAAAATAAAGTAACTTAATAAAAAATAAGCACCCGAAACTTCTCCAATCGTTTCCATGCGAATGTTTGAAAGCAAAGCAAATGGAACGGTAGAGTAGGCGACCGCAAAAAAGCCACCCACAACATTGCTAAGTGAATTTTCTGTTTTTCGATACATTTCAAAGCCCATTTGTATTGGAAGTACTAGAAGTAGCAACCATAAGTATGGGTCGGGTAAAACATTATAGCCAACAGTGCAAATTAAAACAAAAACCAAAACAGACATTAGACCCGTTAATTCCTGCGAAATGGAAAATGTACTTTTTTTATTGCATAGTTTTATAAACTCTAAAGCACTGGAAAAAGCGATTAATCCAAACAATACAGTAAGTATGTATGGATGAATTAATATGGCAGAAATCATCACTGCAATAAAAACGATTCCTGTTAAAGTTCTTGTTTTTAAACTGCTAAGCGACATAACGTAAAAATAAAGTGATGGTAATTCGGCCCTGTAAACTAGGATTTGGAAGAATTAAAGTTTGAGCTGGATATACATTTTTATTGCTTTTTGCAAGCAGTTTTAATGCTTCCGTATTTGAGTTTTCAACTTGACTGCTAAGGGCTATTAATACCAAGTGACGTGTTTTTTCGAGTAGATTTTCGAGGTTTGTAGTCTTGCTGGATAAAATTACACTTCCGTTTTTAGAAATAAGAAAATCAACAGGCATGACCATATAATCATATACATCTGTGGTTATTGTGTGGTCGAAAACGCTTAACCCACAAACCTGAAGCAGTTCTCCCAAATCGGCATTGTTGCAAAAAACAGAATTTAATTTTTTGTCGTGAAAAAAGCTAGAAATTTTCTCAACCAACTCTTTTCCGTTGGCACACAAATGAAATACCCCTCCATTTTCAGTAAATTTTTCGGCAAAAGCCAAGTCTGGAAACTCATCCGGATTCTCTTTTAGTTCGGGTTTAATTTCAATTTTGTCCGAAATAATCTCTTCGTCTTTTTCAAGAAGGGACTCCCTGATGGATTTTAAAATTTGCTCTTTTACCGAAGTTTGTTCCATACCTTTATCTTAGTTATTCTAGGGTCGTATCACTATTTTCATTGGGCGTTTCTTCTGTCTTTTTTTCCTCCGCCTCAATTATTTCAGCTTTGATATCCAATACTTCATGAGGACGCTCGCCTAAAATAGCAACCACATCTTCGCGGAAAATAACCTCTTTTTCCAGAAGCATATTTGCTAAAATTTCCATTTTTTCTTTATTGTTTTGGATAATCTCTTTTGCTCTAGTATATGATTTTTCAATTAGTTTATGAACTTCAGAATCAATTAATTGGGCAGTATCATCGCTGTATGGTTTTTGGAAAGTATATTCGGATTGACCGCTGGAGTCATAATAACTAGTATTTCCGATTTTTTCGTTCATCCCATAATAGACTACGATTGCGTACGCCTGTTTTGATACTCTCTCAAGATCATTTAA
>JAQUHH010000320.1 GCA_028683685.1 Bacteroidales bacterium | reverse complement strand
TTGATCCACCCAATCAACAATACTTTATTATTCCTGCGGGTGCAGACTCCGCAATATTAACGATTAACCCAATCAATGATGGAATTATAGAAGGAACCGAAGAAATTATGCTTGTAGTTCAAACTTCCGTTTGCCAAACAGCATGGGATACACTTTTTATTCAAATTTACGATAATATCCCTATCGAAATAGAAATCTCAAACGACACTCTGTTATGCGAAGAAGCAAATATTGATTTATGGAGCATTGCAACACAAGGAGTACCTCCCTATAATTATGAATGGAGCAATGGAAATACGACTCAAAACCAAACAGTTGCAGTAAATCAATCGGAGACATATTATCTGTCTATAACGGATGCATGTGATAATTTAACCATGGATTCAGTTATAATTGTAAAAGATTCCGTTTTTTTAAATGTAATGAACGAAGCAACTATATGTGAAGGAGATTTTATAACACTAACAGCTACTGCTTCTGACAGTATTGCTTGGTTGGGATTAGACTTCCCTAATCCAAGTGTAAGTCCCGAAGAAGAAACTATTTATTATGTTACAACTTCAAATATTTGTGGTAGTTTAACAGACTCTGTTCGGATATTTGTTGATTATATCCCCTACTTTTCTTTGGCTTCAGATACGGCAATATGCGAACGAGATAATATTGAAATTGGCATCGACGACATGGGATATTCTTATCTTTGGAATACAGGTCAAAATATCCCAAATTTAACAATTAATTATGCAGGACAATATATTTTGACCGTTACCAATGGACTTTGCAGTCACTCCGACACCATTAATATCAACAGAGCTTTTTGTGAATACTGGGTTCCAAACTCTTTTACGCCCAATAATGACAATCAAAATGAAACATTTAAACCATACGGCATAGCCCCTCATGATTACGAAATGCTAATTTTTGACAGATGGGGAAAACAAGTTTTCAGAACAACAAGTTTTGAAAAAGGATGGGACGGCAAAATAAATAATCAAAATGCTCCGTATGGTTTGTATTTCTATTCAATTTTTGGAAAAGCATTTACTGATTCTCAAAAAACACTTTTAAAGCAAGATGCTTTATACCTTATTCGATAGAAATAATCAGTCTATAATTTAAATCAATATTCCCTAATTTTAAAAAATCTTTCTCGTTTCTGCAAATTCTATTTTTTTTTATAAATTCAATTATTCCTCTGATTTTTATCTTTTCATCAAACAATATCTCATTTTTTCTTTTAAAAACGCAAGTTTTTTTAATGAATGGTGTCAAACCATAATAACTTAAAAAAAATCAATTATGAAAAAAATCATTTTATCTACTACATTAATGCTCGTAATCAGCATTTTTACATTAAGCTTACAAGCACAAACAACTGCTCAAAAACCAGTTAAAGAAAAAGCGAAAACAGAACAAACAAGTAAAACAAATGTTGACAAAACTGCTTGTAGTCACGCTCAAGATGCAAACCATAAATGTACTGGAGATCACAAACATGATGCAAATCATAAATGTACTGGAGATCACAAAAGTAAAGATGGAAAAGCCTGTGCTGATAAAACAGCCAATAAAAAATGTTGCTCCGATAAAAAAGCAGACGGTAAAGAATCAGCAAATACTAAAAAAGCATGTTGCTCTGAGAAAAAATAATTATCTTTTAAAACAATGAATCTTTTGAACAGAATCAAAGGATTCATTGTTTATTTGACATTGAACCAACTGATATTACTGAATGAGTGATCAAAAACTATTTGTCGAAAAACTAAAACTAAATGATCCTCAAGCATTCAATACACTCGTTGACCAAAACAATGAACGAATATACAACATTTGTTATGGTTTTTTAAGAAACAAAGAAGATGCAGAGGATGTCGCACAAGAGGTTTTTATCGAAATACATAGAAACATCTCCACTTTTAGAGAAGAATCCTCACTCACAACATGGATGCACCGAATTGCGGTAAATCGTTCACTTAATGTACTAAAAAAAAATAAAATACGACACTTCTTCGACTCCATAGAACAAATCGTATTGCATAATAAAAAAGAACCCAATTCAAACTCAGACCCCTATTTTGAACTTAATCAAAAAGAATTGGCAAAACAAATCCAAAATGCAATCAACAAATTGCCAAAAAATCAAAATATTGCCTTTACCTTGCATAACTACAATAATCTAAGCTACGCTCAAATTGCTGAAATAATGAACAATAGCCTATCGTCTATTGAATCGCTTATTCATCGAGCAAAAACAAATTTAAAGAAAAGTTTAAAAGATATAAATACCCCATAAGCCATGAACACAAAACACAATCAATCTAATCAATTTGACGACCAAATTAAAATATGGCAAAACGATTTTGAAGCTCCTACCCCCTATTTAGCTTCAATTATTACGGAAAAACTATCAAATCAAAATAATATTACTATTTTCCCTTTTAAAATCTCGAAAATATCTTTAGCAATAATGCTTGTTTTTGGACTCTTTTCCGGCTATGTTTTGCATGTTTTTACAGAACAAAACCTTAATAAGCAGAATATAGCACAGCAAGAACAAGAAATATTATTGCTCCAAAAATATACTGAAGAGATGTATATTACTGAAATTAAACAAAATGAAATTGAAGACTTTTTCAAAAATTAAATTCAATATATCATGAACAAGCTTAAATTAAGTTGGATTATTGCTATTGTTTTAATTCTTATCAATCTGTTTTATTTGATATTTTCAATGTATCACAGCCATAGTAAACATGAAAAATGCGATATTCATCAGCCTCACGACCATTCATTGTGTATTATGCACCAAAAACTTGATTTAAATCCAGACCAAATTGTCAAATACGACAG
>JAQUHH010000319.1 GCA_028683685.1 Bacteroidales bacterium | reverse complement strand
AATTACACAGATACCGCATCCATCAAAACACGAAGCTAAGATCCGCCAATTTTTTGCAGATTTTGGTAAAAACTTACGTTTAGAAACCATCGTAGATAGTATTGGGAATGTTGTTATTCGCAAGCCTGCTACCCCTGGCATGGAAAACCGTAAAGGCGTTGTTTTGCAGGGACATATGGATATGGTTCCTCAAAAAAATTCAGATAAAAATCACAATTTTGAAACCGATTCCATCGAAACCATCATTGGTGAAGACGGATGGGTACGTGCAAACGGAACAACTTTAGGTGCCGATAATGGCATTGGAGTTGCTGCTGGGATGGCTGTACTCATGGCAAAAGACTTGGTTCATGGTCCGATAGAAGTACTTATCACAACCGATGAAGAAACAGGCATGACTGGTGCTTTTGGTCTTGACGGTACCATTTTAAAAGGCGATATTTTGCTTAATCTCGATTCAGAAGATTATGGTGAATTATATGTTGGCTGTGCGGGTGGTTTAGATGCAAATGTTTCCATGAAATATTCCACAGAAACTACTCCTGCAAATATGGAAGCATACAAAATAATTGTTTCTGGCTTAAAAGGTGGTCACTCAGGAATGGACATTATTTTAGGCAGAGGAAATGCCAACAAAATTATTGTTCGTTTGCTTACTGAAATTCAAAAAATAATGGATATTCGCTTGGCAAATATTGAAGGTGGAAGTTTGCGAAATGCAATTCCTCGTGAAGCTTTTGCAACGATTGTTGCTCCAAAAGGTTCTTCCGAAGCATTAAAACAAGAAGTGATCGGTTTATATGATGTTATTTCATCCGAACTTTCAGCCACAGAGCCTGATATGAAATTTAAAGTAGAGCCTGCTGAAATGCCTAAAAATGTAATTAATGCAGACGCAAGCAATAGCTTTGTTAAAGCCATATACGCATGTCCAAACGGAGTTATTAGAATGAGCAATGACATGCCTGGCTTAGTAGAAACATCAAGCAACTTAGCTATTATTAATTCAGCAAACGGAACTTTTGTCGCCAACAGCTTGATGCGTAGTTCTGTGGATTCTGCCAAAGATGATTTAGCCAATGCTATGAAAGCAGTATTTGATTTAGCAGGCGCAGATATTGAATTTTCAGGTGCTTATCCAGGTTGGAAACCCAATCCAGATTCAGCAATTTTAAAAACAATGTTGAATATATTTAAAGATATGACTGGAAAAACACCAGACATTAAAGCTATTCATGCGGGTTTAGAATGTGGTATTTTAGGAAGTAAATATCCAAAATGGGATATGATCTCTTTCGGCCCCACCATTCGTTTCCCTCACTCTCCAGACGAAAAAGTGAACGTAGAAAGTGTTCAAAAATTCTGGGAATTTTTAGTTGCAACTTTGAAAAATATTCCTGCATAGAGAGTATAAAACACTCAAAAAATCCGCCCCCTTCTTCATCTTATTTTTCAAGCTGGAAGAAGGGGGCATTTTTTTTAAATTATTCAAACTCTATTTCAAAATAGAACTATATTTGAATAAAATAATCATTTGACTAATATGAATAAAATTAAACATTTAGGCTTTTAATAATCAAATTGAACAATATTTATTCTTTTAAAAAATGCTTCAAATTTGAACAAATCTCTTTAATTTTAATAAGAAAAACTTGAGCGAAGTCTATTTTTTATTTTCCAGTATTTCTAACAAAACACTTCCTGTTATTTTGAATATTTTAATTATTTTAAGATATATTTTTAGTAAAATTGAACATTTTTGACTTTAATTTATTATATTTATAGTAGTTTACTATTAATATATTGAATTAACCTCAAAAAATGAAAAAAATGACAAAAATAAAAAAAGTATTGATTGCCTTAGATTATGATCTAAGCGCTCAAAAAGTAGCCGATGTAGGTTTTGAAATTGGTCGTTCGATGCAAGCCGAAATTACCCTAATGCACGTTGTGGCCGACGTAAATTATTATTCGTCATCTGCATTTTCACCCATTATTGGTTTTATGGGTTTTAATCAAGCGGATATCGCTTTCTTTGAAAAAGAGAATAGTTTAAAAGAAGCCACCACTAATTACTTAAACAAAGTAAGAAAAAAATTAGGGGATGAAAACATTAAAATAGTGGTCAAAGAAGGAGGGTTTGCTCACGAAATATTAGAACAAGCCGAAAAATCTAAAGCGGATCTTATTGTAATGGGCTCTCACAGTAGAGGCTGGCTCAAAGATATATTGATGGGAAGTGTGGTGGAAACAGTTTTCAAAAACACCCATATTCCTTTGACAATTGTTCCAATTAAGGAAGAAAAATAGAGAACAAATCAATTTGTGGTCGTGTAAGATAGAAATGCTCTGTTCTGAAAAAAAATAGGGTGTAAAGTCTGAATTAAAGCTATTGAGAAATTGTCTTTATAAGAAAATATTATGCATTTCATAGAACAAATTTTTTTTCATTGAGCTATTATTGAATCATTGATACATGAAAAAATACATCAAAAAAACGCTGCTTTTATTCATCCTAGTCATGCTTGTTTTGGGCAGTGTGTTGTATTTTTATCGTGTTCGATTATTAAAACACTATAGTCCTACGGTTCATAAAGTTGGGAATATGAAAATGTCTATTATTAATGATACCACATTTGTCACTGCCAAAATTGCCGTTAAAAACAACATTTTTTTGAAGATTAATATTGATACAAATAAGTACGAAGTTTCACTGTTCGATAAAGTATATCCTTAAATCCGCAAGGATTTTTTTAATCATTATTTTTGCTTGATTTTGTAAATTATTCCATTTTTCAGGTTCATTATTAGAGATATTTTTGGTTAAGCTACATAAAAATAGAATGATTACGGTGTGA
>JAQUHH010000318.1 GCA_028683685.1 Bacteroidales bacterium | reverse complement strand
TCATCCGCCGCTAAAAACCACCCAATGCGAGTTATGCTGACCCGAAGTCGTCACATCCCCCACATTGCTTTTACCGCGTGTTAACGGCTGGTGTTAAGTTTTTTATTTATTCCTACACAGTAAACTATCCAATAAAAAAAGATAGCCTTCCAAGTGCTATTTTTTTCAATTGTTATCCAAAACTAGCGAATATTTTTTATTTCAGAGTGTTTTCCTGTTTTAAATTCTTATTACTACGTAGGAGCGCAGTAACTACTTCCTGTCTTTTTTATCTGTCAACCCGATGCAAAACGCTGAAAATTATCCTATTCAGCTGGTACCCTCCAAATTTGGTATAATTTCTACAATCCCAACCAATTGTCTATCCAACGAAGCGATTGACTTTCCAATAGCATCTTTTTCGACCCGAAACGTTAGATTTGGGAGTTTTCCCATTCAGGAATTTTGTCTATAAGCGTGTATGCTATATTTTGGGTTTTGTCCTTTATTACGAAGTAGGAGCGTAGCGACTACTTTCTCTTTTTATTCTTTTTATTCCTTTTATATCAGCCCGATACTAAACACGAATAACTTTCTGAAAAACCAATATAATTTTGTTTTATGTGTTTTTTATTCAATCCCAACCATTCCCCTTTCTAAATATCTAAGTTCCTATTCATTTATGTTTTGGGGTTTCCTGAAATTCCTTTCGATGTACTTGATGGCAACCTTTTTGCAGTATTTTCCCCACTTGCCGTTAACGGTAAATTGTATGAGTAGTGGCAGATTGCGTGGTACTTTCCTGTCAAACCGCTACGCAGTTTTAGCGGGCTACAAACCTTGATATTTAGCACTTTGCCTGCCATTACTTATACAAAATGTTGTGGGTAGTTATTTCTATTTCATCAAAATTTATCTCATTAAATTCAATTGAATCTCTGAATTTTTCAATCTCCGTGTGAAAAGCTTTGTGATAAGTAATCAGGTTATTTTCCATTTTTTCAATTGCTAAACATTCGAATGATTTTTTTGACTGGAAAAATTTATCTCTAACCACATCATAAAGTAAAATCCTGAAATCTCTTTTGGTTTTTAGTCCAAGAAATCTAGTTGAATTTTGAGCTAAAAACCTTGAGAAAACAATCATGTTTTTGTCTGTATTCAGAGTTTCCGAGTCAGCAAGAAATTTTCCTGAAATCATTTTTCCTTTAAATTCAAGCTCTCCGATATAAGGTCCTCCCATTCCAAAAGATTCTTGAACATTATGATATTTAATCTGTGCTAAGTCAAACATTTTCATTTCGATTGTTTCTTGCATTGTCCCAATACTTTCTGCATATTAAATCTAATTGGTCGATTGTCATTGGTGTCATTTTATGGTCATACAAATTAAAATTTTTCGCTGAAATCATTAAGATGCCACCACAAAAATCCAAATCGGTATCATGTTGATTGCAAGTTACAATAATCGAATCATCTTTAATTTCTGCTGATAAAATCTCCAAGTCCACTTTTAGATAATCCTCATGGCTATCAAAATCAATTTTTTCCAAATCAATAGGATTCATCCACGGGTCAAAATCAAGTTTATTTATTTCAGTCAAGTCAAGGTAGAAATTTTCAAAGTCTGGGTTTATCAATTCTGCCAAATAATTGCACTGAATAGTCAAAGTCAATTTATTAAAATCACCTTTACAATCAACAATCCCTCCGTCATGAAAGATTGAAAAAATATCTCGTATGTCGTTTAGTACTGTGCTCATCTTTAATTACCCACAACGGTTACATGTATGAAACGTTGGGGATTGCGGGCGACTTTCCTGTCAAGTTACACAGAACTTGATGCGGGGCAGAACGCTCGAATAACCACTTAAACCCCAATGTTTTATACATGATGTTGTGTGCAGGTTTCTATTTTATTCTCTTTCCTATATAAAACATATAGCCATAATACGCTTTGTATTTGTTGTATAATTCCGCCTCATATCGCTGGGAAGAAGCAAATTCTTCTGCTGTTTTGTTCCCTTTGTGCTTTTTCAAAAAAGCATCTATATTCATAGCCTGATTTGTGTAATAGTCTGTCCAAATAGTTTCTGGCAACATATAAGTAGCAATTGGTAAATAACCAGCTTTCTGCATTTGAGCAACTTTATTCGGAATTGTATCTATTTGAGGATATGCTTTCTGCCAAAATTCTTGTATTTCATTAGGGCGTTCTTCACTAAACCAAGTATTTTCAGTTACAGCAACATAACCACCTATTTTAAGAAATTTTCGCCATTCAATTAATCCACGCTCAAATCCAATGTTATAAATAGAACCTTCAGACCAAATCAAATCTAATTCTGCTTCTTGAAACGGAAGATTTTCCATATTTCCAACAATGCCTTTTACCCTGTCTTGAAGATTCAGAGTTATAGAATTTTGATTTAATATATTAATAAAATCTTGCCAAACATCAATTCCAATTATTTCGCATTGAGTATTTTGGCCTAATGTCATTGTTTGGCCGCCAGTTCCACAACCAATATCGGCAATTTTGGACTTCTCTGTTAGACCTTTTATAAAATTCAGTGCTTTAAGAGTCTCTTCTGTATTTCCTGGGCCTTGTCTGTCAGTACCTGAGAAATACTCATAAATGATATTTATGTCAAAATCGTGAATGGTTTGTTTTTCGTTGCTCATAATTTATCCTGTAAAATTTTATTACACTGTCATTTTTTGTCTATAAACTATAATGACGACTTGTCTTTCAACTTGCACACAACGGTTGGCGGTATGTGCAGTGCGGGATTCAGCGATACCACCTTCCGAATTAGTAAAATGTTAATTAAAAATACTAATTTTCAGTTTAGCACAAAACCCAGCATTGCATATGACCGCTTGTTAGC
>JAQUHH010000046.1 GCA_028683685.1 Bacteroidales bacterium | reverse complement strand
ACAAACGACTAAAAGTCGAACTCAGCATATGCGACCAATGTGTTTTGCATTGTTCCGATCCCGCCGAATTTCATTTTGAAATTGACATTTCAAAATTTTAACAACAAACAGAAAAACTGTTTATTATGAAAAAAAACGAGGAATTACTTCGAACAATAGAGATGAATCATGGCATTGTAAGTATGATAGATCAAAATAAATTGCCCTTTGAATTCAAGATAGTACAAAGTTATACCTATTCCGAAACCTGTCAGCACATTAAACGAATGACCGTTCGAGGAGCTGGAGCCATAGGAGCCGCAGCGGGTTTTGCTATGGCTCAAGCTTTTTTACAAGCCAAGTCAGAAAATTTTGAAACCTATATTATCGCAGCCCGAAAAGAAATAGAACAAACACGCCCTACTGCCAAAAATTTATTTTATGCAGTAGAAAAAGTATATAAAGCTGGACTTATTTCTCATGAAAAAGCATTAGAAAAAGCTCAGCAACTAGCTCATGAAGACGAAGAAGCATGTTACAACATTGGATATTATGGCAATGAAATCATTTCTCAAAAAGCCAACATTGCTACTCACTGCAATGCAGGAAGTTTGGCATTTGTTCGTTTTGGAACAGCCCTAGCTCCCATATATCGGGCATTTGCACAACAAAAAGAAGTGCACATATGGGTTGATGAAACTCGCCCCAGAAATCAAGGAGCCCGATTAACCGCATGGGAATTGTCGCAAGCAAACATTCCTCACACTATTATTGCCGACAATGCAACGGCATTTCTAATTCAACAAAGAAAAATAGATATGGTTATCGTTGGAGCAGACAGAATTGCTGCCAATGGAGCTACCGCCAATAAAATTGGCACACTCGAAAAAGCTTTGGCTGCAAAATATTTTAATATTCCTTTTTATGTGGCTGCACCCTCTTCCACTTTCGATATTGACTGTAAAATTGGAGATGACATCCCCATTGAATATCGCTCGGAAGATGAAGTTTTGTGGATTTCTGGACAAAACAAAACAGGTTTGTCATGCGAAATATCGACTTCCAATCCTGGCTCAAAAGCGTGTAATCCAGCATTTGATATTACTCCAGCTGAACTAATTACTGGCTTTATTACAGAAAAAGGCATCATTAAACCCAATAGAGCAGCAATTGGAAAATTACTTTTAAATATATGAGCGAAGATTATTGCGGCGTAAAATTTTCTGTTGATTTTATAAAAAAATCAGCACCCAAATCATCTACTGAATTAAAACAATTGATTAAATGGTGCCATTTTTTTGACAAACATCAATTAGCACCGCCATATCCAGATGGCTCTGCCGGAAATTTAAGCTTTCGAATAAATCCAGAAAAAAATGAATTCATTATTACTGGGACTCAAATTGGATTAAAAAACAATCTTACCGAAAATCAATTTGTAAAGGTAATAGATGTAGATTTTTCAAATTTAAAAATCAAAGTAAACGGATTCATTAAACCCTCTTCTGAAAGCATGCTCCATTGGGCTATTTATAATGTTCGCCCAGAAATAAATGCAATTTTTCACGGACATTCTCTGGAAATTTTAGAAAAAGCAAAAGAAAATAATTGGACAATTACCAAAAATGAAGTCCCTTATGGAACCCCCGAATTGGTAAAAGAAGTTTTGAATATAATTGACAATCAAGACTTTGTTATTCTCAAAAATCATGGTTTTTTAGCTTTTGGAAAAACCATGGAAGAAGCTGGAAATTTATGTAAAAAAGCAATATTTTGATGTATATATTTCACAATTCTCTATTTATCAAATCATAAATCAAATACGAATAATACTTCATTCAAATAAAACAATGTATCTTTAAACTATAATATTTTATAAAATGACAACTCGAAAAAACTTTCTCTTTTTATTCATTGCATTTTTTGCTCTTACTTCTGCACTCAAGGCCCAAGACACCATTCGGCAAATGCACTACAACTTAATGCAATATTCTATATATCCATATGGAGACTGTACTTCGACAAACAACAGTCTTGATAAAAAAGATTCTTTACTGAAAATCATTCTTAATCATGCCAATCCAGATATTATTACAGTAAATGAAATTACAAACACTCAAGCACATGTAGACCGAATACTACAAAACGTACTGAATACAGAAGGTGTTAATTACTGGAAATCAGGACAATTAACCAGCCTATCTGGAGGAACATTGGCAAATATGATATATTACGACAGCCGAAAATTGACCATGCATTCTTATTATATCGTTCAAACAAGCGTTAGAGATATCAATATTTACAAAATGTATTTCAACACACCGCAACTTGCAGACGGCGATACAATTTTCTACATTCCCATTATTGCTCATCTAAAAGCGGGCACCTCAGACACCGAAGAACGTTTAACGATGATTCAATCACTGATGTCACGTCTCAATAATTGGGGAATTTCGGACAATTATGTTTTAAGTGGAGATTTTAACATCTATACTTCTTCGGAACCAGCCTACCAACAATTATTAAATTACTCCAACAGTGCCGTTCGTTTTTACGACCCCATTGACACACCCGGCGACTGGAATAACAGTTATTCATACCGACATGTGCACACCCAATCTACCCATACAAGTGGTGATTGTTTTGCAACTGGAGGTCTGGACGATCGTTTTGATTTTATTTTAGTTTCTGCCCAAATACTCAATGGATACGACCATGTAAAAGCCATTTCAGAAACATACACTGCTTTGGGTCAAGACGGAAACCATTATAACAGTTCTATCATTTCTCCATCAAATACGGCGATTCCCCAGGACATTGCAAACGCATTATATAATATGTCTGACCATTTACCAGTGATGATGGATTTTTTAGTTTATTATCCACAAGCAGGCATAAATTCTGTTAATAATCAACTTAATATCAGCACAGTAAATCCATTTTCAAATCAAATAATTTTAAAAATACAAAATCCAGAAAATGACGATTTTAATTATATGATAAGTAATATAGAAGGAAAAATATTAAAACAAGGAGAATTTCTTCACTATAATTTAAATTCAGAATTTCAGATAGAAACCTCAGATTTTCAAAGAGGCATATACATTTTGAAGATTTATTCTAAAGATAAAAGTGCCACTCTAAAACTTATAAAAATAGTACAAGAATAAAATCAAGATTTTATAAAGATTCGTATTTTTAAAAAGAATTTCTGAAAAAAACTTGTAATACAAAATAATATTGTATTTTTACGTTTAGAATAAAACAACATTAAAACCACAGATTATGAAAGGAATTATTGTAGGAACAGATTTTTCAGAATCGTCGATTAATGCATTAATGCATGCTACCACAATTGCCGATAAAGCCAAGTGTGATATCACTTTAATATGGGCGAAAACACCCGGAACCACGCTTGGACTAATGTCAGAAAATGCCAGTGAATATGCTGATTTGGCACAAAAACAATTGAATAAAATTGCTGAAGATCATAAAACCTTAATGCCCAAGGGTAAAAAAATTATCACTAAAATTATCGAAGGCAAAGTTCATCAAGTTCTTGCAAGAGAAGCCCTCGAAATGCAAGCAGACCTTGTAGTTGTAGGAACACACGGAGTATCTGGTGAAGATGAAGTTTTTATTGGAAACAATGCTTACCGAACAGTCATCTCTGTAAACTGTCCAGTATTAACCATTCGTAATCAAACAAAAGTCAGTAGAGCTTTAACCGATATCATTGTTCCTATTGACTATTCTCAAGAATCTCGTCAAAAACTTCCCATAGCTGTAAAATTTGCAAAATTATTTTCTGCAAAAATTCATGTCTTAGGTTTATATACCTCTGAATTAAAAGATGTACGTCAATTGGTAGATGCTTATATGCATACTGTTGACAAATATCTAAACTCGAATAATATCCGTTATCAGATGTATAAACGCGAATCGTTTAACGCAAATGAAACTACGGTCAACTTTGCCAAAGAGATTGATGCCAACTTAATCGTAATAATGACAGAGCAATCTTCAGATTTCACAGGGATCTGGTTAGGTTCCCAAGCACGCGATATGATAAATAATTGCTGCTTCCCTGTTTTAAGTGTTACCTCTTCAGACTTTTTTGCTTCTTATTCAAAATAGTATAAAAAATCTAAATAAATAAAAAAGCGAGATTTAAATCTCGCTTTTTTATTACTGATTTTCTTAAAATCATCCAAATTAAGGTCTATACATCATATTTTTTAAATTCTTATTAATGATGGTAGATAATTTTTCAATGGAAACCCTCTCTTGTTTCATGGAATCACGTTCACGAATAGTTACGGTATTGTCTTCCAAAGTTTGCATATCAACGGTTACACAATAGGGTGTTCCAATGGCATCCTGACGACGATATCGACGACCAATAGCATCTTTTTCGTCATACTGACAATTGAATTCCATTTTTAATTCATTCATAATTTCTTTGGCTTTTTCAGGGAATCCATCTTTTTTAATCAATGGCAAAATAGCTACTTTAATGGGAGCCAAAACTGGAGAAATTCTCAAAACAGTTCTTGTTGAACCATCTTCCAACTCTTCTTCGCAATAGGCATGACTTAATACTGCTAAAAACATACGGTCGAGCCCAATGGATGTTTCTACCACATAAGGAACATAATTTTCATTGGTTTCAGGATCAAAATATTGTAATTTTTTACCCGAAAGCTTCTGATGCGCCATTAAGTCAAAATCAGTTCTAGAATGAATTCCTTCAAGTTCTTTGAATCCAAATGGAAAATCAAATTCGATATCAGTAGCAGCATTCGCATAATGGGCTAATTTATCGTGGTCGTGAAAGCGGTATTTTGAATTGGGAATACCCAATGATAGATGCCATTTTTGACGTTGTTCTTTCCAATATTCAAACCACTGCATCTCTTCTCCTGGACGCACAAAAAACTGCATCTCCATTTGCTCAAATTCACGCATACGAAAAATAAACTGTCGAGCCACAATTTCGTTACGGAAAGCTTTTCCAGTTTGAGCAATTCCAAAAGGGATTTTCATACGACCACTTTTTAAAACATTCAGAAAATTTACAAAAATCCCCTGTGCTGTTTCGGGTCGAAGATAGATAACATCTGCTCCTTCAGCAACAGATCCCATTTGAGTAGAAAACATCAAGTTAAACTGACGAACATCAGTCCAATTACGACTACCCGAAACAGGACAAACAATTCCTAATTCTTCAATTAAAGATTTGACACCGGCTAGATCATTGGCTTCCAGTGTTTCCACCATACGATTGCGGGCATAATCAATTTTTTGTTGATTTTCTAAAACTCGCGGATTGGTCTCTTTAAACATTTTGGCATCAAAAGAATCTCCAAAACGTTTTGCAGCTTTATCAACCTCTTTATTGATTTTATCTTCAATTTTTGCCATATAATCTTCAATCAACACATCGGCACGATAGCGTTTTTTCGAATCTTTATTATCAATAAGTGGATCATTAAAAGCATCAACGTGACCCGATGCCTTCCAAATTTGTGGATGCATAAAGATAGCAGAATCAATTCCCACAATATTCCCATGCATTTGAACCATCGATTTCCACCAATAACTGCGAATGTTGTTTTTCAATTCCGAACCTAATTGTCCATAATCGTAAACAGCACTAAGTCCATCATAAATTTCGCTGGATGGAAATATAAAACCATACTCTTTTGAGTGGGAAATAATTTTTTTGAAAAGATCTT
Organism: Bacteroidales bacterium; assembly: GCA_028683685.1. Taxonomy (GTDB): domain Bacteria; phylum Bacteroidota; class Bacteroidia; order Bacteroidales; family WCHB1-69; genus JAQUGA01. The sequence goes on along the minus strand of JAQUHH010000046.1, from coordinate 6,264 downwards.
CGTTGTTCATAGTTGTTATCTGAAATTTTGAGCAAATTTAGTAAAAATTTGGGGCTTGTCCTAAACCATATAGTACAAACTAAAAAAATGTCGATATAATTGCTTGTACCAACATTTTATATAAATCAAAACCAAGAATATAAAAAATTATCTTTTTGCTTTTTTGTAAAGTTCCTCTACTTTTCCCCAATCTATAACATTCCAAAAAGTAGCCACATATTCAGGTCTGCGATTTTGAAATTTAAGGTAGTAAGCATGCTCCCAAACATCAATTCCCAAAATTGGAATTCCTTGTTTTTCAACAATATCCATATAAGGATTATCTTGATTTGGAGTAGAGCTCACAAAAAGTTTTCCATTATTATCAACAGACAACCAAGCCCATCCGCTTCCAAAACGAGTTTTTGCTGCTGCTTCAAATTCATTTTTAAAATTCTCAAAAGAACCAAATTCTTTTTCTATTTCTAATTTCAAATCCCCTTGTGGTAAACTTTGTGGTTTTGGTGATAAAATATTCCAAAACAGATGATGATTAAAATATCCACCTCCATTGTTGCGGACTCCTACTGGATATTTACTAATATTCTTCATTAAATCTAACAGACTTAATGTTTTAGATTCAGGATTGTCTTTCATCGCCACCATTAAGTTATCATAATAGGCTTTGTGGTGCTTTGTATAATGAATTTCCATGGTCATTTTATCAAAATGAGGCTCTAATGCATCATAAATATATGGTAATTCATAAAATTTCAAATCTTTGATTTTATCGTTTAAGAGATTCATAGTATTTGTATTTTTAAGGTTTGTAACTTGAGAAAATGATTTATTTGAAAATAATATCAAGCTTAAAAATAATATCATACCCAAAATCGCAACCCCTTTTGTCCAAAATACTTCAACTTTTGAGAATTCCATAACTGATTTATTTATTACTATTGTATCTCCTTGATTTGTTTTCATCTTTTTCATTTCTTTAATATATACAAGAAACAAACTTTTTCAATAAAAAGTTTATTGAAAATTCATTGAAAAAAATGATTGTAAGATAGGTTTAAACTATATCTAAAATAGCAAGGTAAACCAAGAACGAAATAGAATATAACTTACTGTAAAACAATATATTGAACCTGTTTACAAAATAAAAATTAAATTTAATTGTAAGGGTATTGACAAATTAATAGAATGGAAATTCTATATTTTTCTATATTTATATCTAAAATAAAATCAAAAAAGCAACCCTAAGGCTGCTTTTTCTTTTGTAGCGGAGACCGGATTCGAACCGATGACCTTCGGGTTATGAGCCCGACGAGCTACCACTGCTCCACCCCGCAATATATCTTTTACTTTGTGGTATCTGTTTTAATTTCGTTGTGCAAAAATACACTATATTTGCAGACTAAAATCGAATTTAAAATAATTTAACAAAAAATGAGTCATAGAGCAGGTTTTGTAAACATCATCGGGAATCCAAATGTAGGAAAATCAACCTTAATGAATGCATTGGTTGGAGAACGCTTATCAATTATTACTTCAAAGGCTCAAACCACGAGACACCGTATAATGGGCATTGTAAACAGTGATGATTTTCAGATTGTATATTCTGATACTCCAGGTTTTGTAAAACCATTTTATAAAATGCACGAAGCATTAATGAGTTTTGTTGAAACCTCCCTAAAAGATGCTGATGTATTTTTATATATGGTTGAAATGGGTGAAAAACAACATCATTCTGATATCATCGACCGAGTGAATAAAAGTGGCGTTCCAGTTATTTTAATTATCAATAAAATTGACACGACCACTCAGGAAGAAGCCATGAAGTATTATGATAATTGGAAAGGAATTTTTGAAAATGCAGAAATATTTATGATTTCGGCACTGCATGGTTTTAATATTGAACACATTGTACCCGCCATTGTAGAAAAACTTCCACTTTCGCCGCCGTTTTTCCCAAAAGAAGAATTGACCGATCGCCCAATGCGATTTTTTGTATCGGAAATCATTCGAGAGAAAATTTTCATTTTTTATCAAAAAGAGATTCCATATTCCTCGGAAGTTAATGTTGAATCTTACAAAGAGGTAAACGGAATGATTCATATCAGTGCTATGATTTATACCGAACGGGAATCGCAAAAAAACATTATTATTGGAAAAGGAGGAGCATCGATAAAAAGAATTGGGATTGAAGCACGAAAAGACATCGAAAATTTTATCGAACAGAAAGTATTTTTAGAACTTAGAGTTAAAGTTTTAGAAAACTGGAGAAACAATCCATTAATTTTAAACAGACTGGGATATAAACCTTGATTTTCAGGTCATTCAATCATTTATCTAAATTCATATTTATTTATGCACCCCTATGAAAGAGTGAGCATACGGCATTTTTTTGTATCTTTGCTGCAAAATCAAATGATTTTTTATTAATAACAAAAGTATTTTATGGGAAATATAATATCGTTGGTAGGTCGTCCTAATGTTGGAAAATCTTCATTATTTAATCGATTAACAAAAACGCGTCACGCTATTGTTGATCCAACTTCAGGAGTAACTCGCGACAGAATCTACGGTTCCAGCGATTGGATTGGGTATGATTTTTCGGTGATTGACACTGGAGGTTATGTAATTGGAAGTGACGACATTTTTGAAGAGGAAATTCGCAAGCAAGTAAAATTAGCATTGGATGAATCTGATGTGATTCTTTTTTTAGTGGATGGTCGTGAAGGCTTAACTCCTATGGATAAAGATGTTGCGCAAATGCTTCGTCGTTCTGGGAAAAAAGTAATATTGACCGTTAATAAAATCGACAGTCCAAGTAATTTTTTTGATTATAGTGAATTTTACGCTTTAGGTCTGGGTGAACCATTTCCAGTATCGGCTTCCAATGGTAGCGGAACAGGAGAATTATTGGATGAATTAGTAAGGCATCTCAATAAAGATATTCTGATTGAGGAAGATTCCAACATTCCAGCATTTACCATTATTGGTCGCCCCAATGTTGGAAAATCGTCCATTATCAACGCATTTTTAGGCAAAGAACAAACAATTGTTACACCCAAAGCCGGAACAACCCGCGACTCAAGTACAACTCGATACAAAGGTTTTGGTTTTGAATTTGACCTCGTAGATACTGCAGGTCTAAGAAAAAAGAAAAATGTAGAAGAAGATTTGGAATTTTATTCTGTTATGCGATCTGTCAGAGCCATCGAACATAGCGATGTTTGTATTTTACTTATTGATGCTTCCATCGGATTTGAAGGACAGGATTTAAACATTTTTTCCTTAGCCCAACGCAATCATAAAGGAGTCGTTATTGCGGTAAACAAATGGGACTTAGTTGAAAAAGAGACCAATAGCCATTTAGAATACGAAAAAATAATTCGTAGTCGAATTGCTCCCTTTACGGATGTTCCCATTGTTTTTACATCTGTTACGAAAAAGCAACGAATTTATAAAGTTTTAGAATTAGCAACTCAGGTTTACAATAATAAAAAAAGACACATTCCAACATCCCAACTAAACGACTATTTACTGGAATTAATTGCCGACTATCCACCTCCAGTAAAAAAGGACAAAATGGTAAGAATCAAGTATGTAACTCAACTACCAACCAAATATCCAACCTTTGCTTTCTTCTGCAATTTACCACAATATGTAACGGATTCATATTCTCGTTTTTTGGAGAATAAAATCCGCTCAAATTGGGATTTTTCAGGCGTTCCCATGGATTTATTTTTCCGTAAAAAATAAATTTCATGGTCCATACTGTTGATAAAGTACGCATTGACAAATGGTTATGGTCTGTAAGACTGTATAAAACCCGTTCGCAAGCAGCAGATGCCTGCAATGCAGGAAAAGTAAAAATAGATGGTGCAAATTGTAAAGCTGCTAGAGAAGTTAAACTTGAACAAGTGGTTCACGCCAAAGTTGGAATTCTTCTTAAAGAAGTAGTAGTAATTGCGTTAATTGACAAAAGAGTCGGTGCAAAACTGGTTTCTGAATGCTACAATGATCTTACTCCGCAAGCTGAATATGAAAAAATTAAAACGCTTAAAATGCGTTTTGAAAATCGTCCTTCAGGAATTGGAAGACCCACAAAAAAAGATTACCGCGAAATTGAAAAACTCAAAGACTATCTAAAAATTAGCGATGAAGAGTATCAGGATTATCTCGAAAGCGGAATATTTGGTGAAATAGAGGAAAATTAATCTCATAAAATATTTTATGATATGGAGAGCGAAAATTTAACCCGAATTAATAAATACTTGAGCGAAATTGGTTATTGCTCAAGGAGAAAAGCCGATCAATTAATTCTTGAAAACCGCATTACCATAAATGGTGAACTTCCTTTAATGGGAACAAAAATATCTACAAATGACATTGTTTGTGTAGACGGAAAAGAGGTTTCGACTCCCGAAAAAAAACACGTCTATATTGCTTTTAACAAACCCATTGGCATTGTTTCTACCACCGATCAAGAAAAAGAAAAAGACAACATTATAGATTTTATAAATTATCCCGAGCGTATTTTTCCCATCGGAAGACTCGATAAAGCCAGTCAGGGACTTATTTTGCTTACAAGCGACGGAGATATTGTAAATAAAATTTTAAGATCCAGAAACAATCATGAAAAAGAATATATTGTAACTGTAAACAAACCGATTACAAAACTTTTTATCAAGCGAATGAGCGAAGGAGTGCCGATTTTGGATACCGTCACCCGGGAATGTACGATAAAACAATTGACAAACTTTAGTTTTAATATTATTCTCACTCAGGGATTGAATCGACAAATTCGCAGAATGTGTGAATATCTTGATTATAAAGTAATTAAACTTAAAAGGATCCGAATTATCAATATCCATTTAGATACCGAAGTTGGTAAATGGCGATATTTGACAGAAGATGAATTGAATGAATTGCAAAGCCTCATTTCCGATTCTTCAAAAACTCATAAAATTTAAAAAGCACTCGAAAAGCCTAGCACAAAACATTTTGTCAAAAAAGAGCCATTAATAGCACTAAAATTTGTAATTTTATCCCCTAAATACATATATGTCATGACAGGAATATTATATGATGCTTCAGTTTTTGGACCTATTAAAAGCAGACGCTTAGGGAATTCATTGGGTGTCAATCTTTTACCCGGAAACAATAAAGTTTGCACCTTTAACTGCGTTTATTGTGAATGTGGATGGGGCAAAAAACCTTTGGGAACCAAAGGAGATTTTAATGATACTACTCTGGTTTTACAAGCTTTAGAAAAAAAACTACAAGATCTTAAATCTGAAAATTTCCCTCTCAATAGCATAACTTTTGCTGGCAATGGCGAACCTACACTGCATCCAGATTTTCCTTATATCGTAAATCGTGTTTTGGAACTACGTGACAAATATTTTCCTCAAACGAATATTACTTGTCTGTCCAATTCTTCCACTTTGGAAAATGAAAAAATTCGATTGGCCCTTATAAAACTCGACAATCCTTGGATGAAACTGGATGCTGGAAGTCAAAAAATGTTTTCTTTGATAAATCAGGACTTTCAAAATTTAAAAATTGAAAATATTGTTGAAAACTTACAAAAGATGAATGGACAATTATCCATTCAAACGCTCTTTCTTCGGGGTTTTTATAATGGTGAAAAGATAGATAATACGAGTGAAAAAGAGATAAATTTATGGTTGAAGCATTTGAAGAAAATAAATCCTAAAAAAGTTATTATTTATCCAATTGACAGAGCAACCCCTTTGTCTGGTCTTGAAAAAATAGAAGCGGAAGAATTAGAAACTATTGTAAATCAAATTCGCAGTGCTGGTTTTAAAGCGGAAATGTACTACTAAGATTATAAAATATGGCTTGTTTGAGCGATTATGATATAAAAATATTATTGGCTTTTGGCCAAGCACTTTCAGGGAAGAAAAAATTTTCTGATTTTCTACTTCTTCATAATTTTGAAGAACTAGCAGCATTAGCAGCCGCCATTCACTCAGATGAAAACGCATTAAATTGGTTGATAAAAAATAAATTTGCCGAATTTGCCGTCCTTGTTAGTGCTATCGATGGAGAAGAAAACGCCTTGGCTTGGCTAAAAAAATACAATTTTGATTTTTTGCTAAAATTTGCCCTCGCTTGTCGCAAAAATGATGATGCCATCAAGTGGTTTGTCCAAAATGACCTCAAGGTTTTTATTCAGCTTATTCAAATGATTCACAACATCTTGCAACAACAAATTGATGATTCTGCAGATGTTCACAAACGGAGAAG
>JAQUHH010000317.1 GCA_028683685.1 Bacteroidales bacterium | reverse complement strand
ATCGCAACCACATGGTATTGCAATTTTCTCTACATAATGTCCAAGTGATGAAGCTTTGTGTAAATCAGCACAGCCTTCTTGAGGTCTGTTGATTTGACAAAAACAAAATGCTCTGTAATAATATGCTGAAGCCAAATCTGAAGAATTTTTTTCTATAGAATAGGTAAATTGTGTGATAGCTTCTTCGTATTTCTGTTGTTCTATGAGATCCATCCCTTGTTCATAATTTGATTTAGGAATCTCATTTTGAGCAAAAATGCTGCTAAAACTGAAAATTATTAACAAACTAAAAATTAATTTTATTGCTTTCATGATGAATATAATGTTTGATTTATGAATACTAATTAAAAAACAAAAATACGCATTTTTTTCAAATACTATACATTAGACAAAAAAACTGTCTAATAGGTTGTTTTAAGAGTGCGTAATTTCTTTTAATATGCATGATGTATTTTTTAAGCAGGTTTATTTGTGAACCAAATTTTGAGGAACTGAACGAATATTGATAATCTTGAGTATTTTTGTGCAAAATAATAATTATGAATTATTCGATTAATTGCAAAGGAAAGTTGTTTGACTTGAGTACTCCAAAAGTAATGGGAATATTAAATTTGACACCTGATTCATTTTATGAAGCATCCAGAAATTTAGATTTAAAAGCTGCCATTTTGAAAGCCGAGCAGATGATTGAAGAAGGAGTTGATATTCTGGATGTGGGAGCCATGTCAACACGTCCGGGTGTAGAAGAACTTAGCCTTGTAGAAGAAAAAAATCGCTTAATCAAACCATTGCAAACGCTTCGAAAAACTTTTCCTCAGGTTTTATTCTCGGTGGATACGTATCGGGCTGAAATTGCAGAAATGGCTGTTGATTGTGGAGTGGATATCGTGAACGATATTTCGGGGGGTGATTTTGATGAAAAAATGTTTGAAACGGTAGCTCGCTTGAAAGTTCCTTATATTTTGATGCACACTTCGGATAAACCTCAATTTATGCAAGAGAAAACTCATTATGAAAATATTTTAACGGACATTCATCTGGGTTTTGGAAGAAAAATTAAAAAACTATATTTTTTGGGTGCTAAAGATGTTATTATTGACCCCGGATTTGGTTTTGGAAAAACGACAGATCAAAATTATTTTTTATTGAAAAATCTTGCTTTCTTTTCTGAATTAAACTGTCCTGTTCTTGTTGGATTATCTAGAAAATCAATGATTTATAAGTATTTAGAAACAACGCCTCAGGATTCTTTGGCAGGTACTATTATGTTAAATACTATTGCTTTGCAAAATGGAGCTTCTATTCTTAGAGTTCATGATGTGAAAGAAGCGAAGCACATTATTGAGCTATTTTTGAAAATTCAAAATACCACTTTTGATGGTCTTTGAAATTTGAATTCAATGACAAAAAAGCTATTTTCAGAAGTTCCGATTTAAAATCCATGAATATGAATGTTCGCATTTCCCTTAATTGTTCCTGTTAGCTTTAGGTTTTCGGCTTGAACAAAAATATTTTCAATATCAATGTCTTCGATTTTGCCTTTTAAATAGATGTCTTTATCAATTTCATAATTTTGTATTTGGTTATTTACATCTTTCAAAAGAGCTTCCATTTCATTGACGATGGGAAATTTTAAATAAGGTTCGATTTTTTTTAAAATGGTTCCGTGAAGTAACCAATTTGCCGATTTTATAAGTGCATTTTTCGTATTTAGATCAAAATCGGAATCTTTAATTTCTAATGTTTTGGTCTCTTTGTCGTAATAGGGGATTCCAGTAAAATAAACCGTTCCTTTCGAAGAACCGCTAAAAGTGAGTACGAAAACTATTTTCCCATTGTTTCCAAAAAAATCAATATCTTCTACAATAATATGTTTTTTTTCTTGTTCAAATGTTTTTCCTATTAACTCTTTTTTGGCAGTTTGTACAATAAAATTATTGGTAATATCAATATTATAATTTATTAAAAAGTTCTTTTGAAGTCTGTTTTCAAAAGACAATTTGGGCAGTGCATAATTTAATGAAGATTCTGGTTTTTGACCAATAATGCAATCCATAAAACCTTTAAATCCAATGACAAATTGTAATGTATTGTCAATAGTTGATATGGGCGTACAAACAACTTGTTGAGGTTTGATATGCAACCAAGTATTATGCTCTTCGCTCATTAACATGGGTTTTTGAATTTCGTTCCATGCTTCTTCGGCAATTTTTTTTAAATTAACGACATCCGAAATGCTTTTATCAATTTGATTATTAATGAGTCCTGAACTTGATTTAAGCGCCATATCAACAATGTTTGTGATGGGCACTTGAACCCCAGCAACTCGCATAGTGGGGCGGCTTATCCATTGATGACTGACAATCTTTGTGGTGGTTATTATGTCCCAATCCTGATTTATCATAATGCCCGTGGAAAAGCTAATTGAAAGTTCTCCAGTAGCTTCATAATAATCAGAAATGCTCATGCCAAAACGTTCAATTTTCCAACCAAATTTTGTCCATATTTTTAGAGGAATCGTGTATTTTATTTGATTGTTTTCTGCTTTGAATTCAAAATTTTTTGATTTCCATACTTTGATTTGCATATTATCATCCGATAAGTCCTTGTCTTCATAAATAAGACCTGTAAATTGACGATTTACGGACTTTTCAATATCTAACATGTTCAAATTAATGGGTATAGAAATAGTAGAAATTTCAGGTTTAAATACTGGATTTAGATAGGATTCTTGTGGTTTTTCTACCTGAATTGTTTTGCACGAGCTTATTACGATAAGCATTGTTAAAAATAAATTGCTTTTAATTCTAAAATTTAATTTCATACAGATTTTATTTTATTCTACCAAATATATTTTCACATCCCCCATTTT
>JAQUHH010000045.1 GCA_028683685.1 Bacteroidales bacterium | reverse complement strand
GATACTAATATCCAACATGGCTACAGCACTTGGCTGAACATCAACATTTACCAAAACAGTGTCGTAAGTAGCCAGACAAACTCCATTTTCTGATTTTACTACATAACTTGTTGTACTTGTGGGAGAAACAAGAGTGTTTGCCAAGGGTGTTGCATTGCCCAAAACATACCAAGTTTTAGTTCCAAAACCTGTAGCTGTTAGATTAATATTACTTCCTGAACAGATGGTGACATCATCCATCGCCATTACTGTTGGTGGTAAATCTACCATTACAGATACCGTGTCGTAGGCAGGCGAACAAACACCATTTTCATATTTTACAACATAAATAGTTGTGCTTGTTGGACTTACCAATGTGTTAGTCAAAGCGGTTGAACTGCCCAACAAATACCACGATGATGTGCCAAATCCACTCGATTCGAGATTCGTTGAGCTGCCTTGACAGATACTAATATCCGACATCGCAACTGCACTTGGCTGAACATCAACATTTACCAAAACAGTGTCGTAAGTAGCCAGACAAACGCCATTTTCTGATTTTACTACATAACGTGTTGTATTTGTGGGAGAAACAAGAGTGTTTGTCAAGGGTGTTGCATTGCCCAAAACATACCAAGTTTTAGTTCCAAAACCTGTGGCTGTTAGATTAATATTACTTCCCGAACAGATGGTGACATCATCCATCGCCATTACTGTTGGTGGTGTATCCACAAAAATATCAATTTCTTTGGTTTTTGAACAACCATTTGATGCTGTTCCAGTAACAGAGTAAGAAGTATTAGCCGTTGGATTTACAAGTATGGATGCCCCTGTTTGATTGGTACTCCAAGAGTATGTTGATGCACCACTGGCTGTCAGTGAAACACTGTATCCATAACAAACAGTTGAATTAGATGCAACAATGTTTACATTAGGTGAAGTTTTTACTGTAATTGAACGTGAAGCCGTTGAAGTACACCCAAATTCGGAAGTTACAGTTACTGTATAGTTTGTATTCGTTGATGTAGAAACATAAATTGAATCTTTAATATTAGTATTGCTCCACAAATAACCAGCCCCTCCAGTAGCAATTAATAGAGTACTGTCACCCTTACAAATTGAATTATTCCCAATAATAGAAGCAGTTGGACGAGGATTAATAGTTACGTTTATTGTTGCAATTATACTTGTATCACACAAACCACTCCCCTTAATTGCTATGCAAGAATATTGACCACTTCTTGCTAATGTTGCATTGCTAATATTCAGGTTTTGACCAACAAAAGAGTAATTATTAGGACCGGACCATTTATACTGAATTGTTTCTGTATCGCTACTGTTTGCCGAAAGAGAAATGGTTTGACCAACACAATAATTTGAATCACCAGTAATTAATGGTGCTGCATAATATGAATTGCACTTTTTAAATCTATCCGTTTGAACACAACTCCATTGTCCTGCAGCATCTTTAAAACGAAAGTTAACTTTATGGAATCCTTGATCCAAAGTAGAAACATCAATGAGTTTAAATATGGTAATATCATTTAAGGGGTCTGTTATAGCATTAATTCTATTTGAAAAATCCTCATTAAACCAATATTCACAACTCACTATTCGATTTGTAGACAAACCTAAGGCAGTAGATTTCAAAAAATAGTCAGTTTGCGTTGTTGACCATTTTCCAGAAGCATCTTTAAATCGCATATTAATAGCATGCAAACCATCTGTAAGTGACTGTACATCAATATTTTTCATCAACACAATATCGTTTGATGGAGAAGCAATATTTTCAGAAGTTCTGCTGTTAAAATTGTCATCAAACCAATAATCATAACTCACAATTTGATTGGTTGGTAATCCTGTGGTAGTAGTTTTCAAAAAATAGTCAGTTTGTGTTGTTGACCATTTTCCAGAAGCATCCCTAAGTCGCATATTAATAGCATGTAACCCATCAGTAAGAGATTGTACATCAATGCTTTTTATCAACACAATATCGTTTGATGGAGAAGCAATATTTTCAGAAGTTCTGCTGTTAAAATTGTCATCAAACCAATAATCATAACTTACAATTTGATTGGTTGGTAATCCTGTGGTAGTAGTTTTTATAAAATAGTCAGTTTGTGTTGTTGACCATTTTCCAGAAGCATCCTTAAATCTAAAATTTAAAGCGTGCAGACCGTCGGTAAGTAACTGTACATCAACGCTTTTTATCAATACAATATCGTTTGTTGGAGAAGCAATATTTTCAGAAGTTCGGGTATTAAAATTGCCATCAAACCAATATTCGTAGCTCTCTATTTGATTGCTAGATAAACCCGAAGCAGAAGTTTTTATAAAATAGTCAGTTTGTGTTGTTGACCATTTTCCAGAAGCATCCTTAAATCGCATATTAATAGCATGTAAGCCATCTGTAAGTGACTGTACATCAATACTTTTTATCAACAAAACATCATTCGAAGGAGTAGCAATATTTTCAGAAATTCGGGTGTTAAAATTGTCATCAAACCAATAATCATAACTTACTACTTGGTTTGTAAGCAAGCCCGTAGCAGAGGTTTTCATAAAAAAATCGGTTTGTACCGAACTCCATTTATTGTCCGAATCCTTAAAACGAGTATTGAGAGTATGTATCCCATCTTGTAATAAAGATGTTGAATATTGAAAACTAATCTCAACATCAGTAGCAGGAATCAATACATTATTTAATGTTCTATCACTAAAATTTCCGTCTACCCAATATTCGTAATGAGTAATTTGTTGAGCAAAAATGAGTTTAATTGCTATTAAAAATAAAACAAAAAGTAAAATTCTTTTCATTTTGACTTTTATTAATTTGTTTGTGCTTTCACTTTGTAGGTAGCATTTATTTTACCTTCACTATCATTGCTTGAAGATACACTCTTATGATATACATTAGGAGAAACAGGAATCAATTGGTCTTTCCAAGGATTTGTACCACCATAAATTCCAACATCCAAACCATCATTACCAGCACCAATACCCAAGCAACCCGGCTTCAAATGATAATCATTACCTTGATTGTATGAATAACTGGGTGCATTAACAAAAATATCAGCCCAATCTTGCCAAAGATTGTTGGTTGATGCAATCTCCGATGAAATTGTTCTCCCTGTTCTAATTAGACAATTTGAAACGGTATTGTTTGTTCCTTGAGATACACCTCCATAAATAATTGAATTTGCTATTAATAAATTGCTCGTGCTGCTTAATTGAAGAGAGATCGCATCCAGCGAAATAGAGTTTTTAATCAAACCCTGATCGACATTATAAATAGAAGATCCTAAAATGATTGAATTGTTCACATATAAAGCCTCAATGGCAGTAGACAAAGAAAATCCACTAACTATTGATTGATTTACCATTATAATTACATTCCCAACCACTGAATTACCACCAGAAGCTATAATATTATTGTCAAATTTACATCTATTAATCGTTATGTGAAAATTTCCACTCAAATCCGTTGTTTCGTGTTTTAATTCAAGAACATTTGTAAAATATACACCTTCAAAAGTAGATCCATGGGCTGCTCTTTTTAGTATCATTTTATTGCCGCTAATTTGTGGCACCAATCCATTGGCTACTGCTAAAGTATAGACTCCATCGCCCTTAAAATGCAGTTGCTTCGATATGGTAATGTCGCTACTAAATGTGTGAATACCACCAGGTATGTAAACGGTGGCTCCATCCGCTGCTCCAGCAATGGCAGCGGGCAAACTAGTGTAGGCAACGCTTGTTCCAGCATGGGCAACAATTATGTTGGCTGCTGTTTGTGCAAAACTCATCATTGAGATTGCAAGAAATCCGATTAAAAAAAATTGCTTTTTCATAATATATTAGTTTTATTAATTAATTTAATTTTACACAACGAATTGAATAACCACCTGTTTTGTCATAATAGTGTCTATATATATGAGCGTTCATCCGATTCAAATTTACATATCTTCCACCAGAGGTTAAATACTCTGTCGATGTCCACCAATTTGCACTGGCTCCACTGTTTGAAAAAACTCCACTATTGTATGACCTAGAACCTGCTGGCTGTGCACTAAATCCTGTTTTATTTCTCCAATTTGGATAATCTGTGTTTCCAACAGCACCCGTTCCATTATAATAATTCCAGTTTTTAGTTGAAGCTAAAGATTTTGCCACCTTATTACTTGTTATTTGCCCATCGTAACTAAAACCATTATACATTAGATAATTTTCGAGCACGGTCCATAAGGTGTCCGCTGGCACTGTCCAACCAACAGGACAAACATTACCTTGTTCAACCACGTACCAATTATACAAAGCTCCATATGCTTTTTTGTATGTATTTTCATCGTTATTATACCAACAGTAGGCTGGTCCTGTCAAATTTGTCCAAATTCCATTATCTGTGATATTTGCAATCGCATTACCATTGTTAAAATGAGTAGTGCGTAAATTCTCAGCCATCCACACTTGAGCACCAATCACGACTACTGCATAGTTGTTTCCATCTCTATCTACACATGCATGAAACTCATTATTAACCACTTGGCTTGCTTCTGGAACAATAGTTTTAACAGCAATATGTGAATTCGCAAATGCAGTAACTTTTAAAACATCTCCATGATTATATTGCATTTGTATAGTAGACTCTGGTCTTTTTTTACAAATAAGGGTGTTCATCTCCTTCTCTCCCATATCATTTTCAATAGATATTTTTGGGTTTGAATTTGATGATTCAACACAACTAAGCATCATCGTAGATTGCTCTTGGTCATTTGAAATAGTGATTGCATACAAACCTGATGATAATCCTGATACTTTGAGTCTGTTCATTCCAATTTCAGAATTAAAAACAGTTTCTATAACTTTCTTACCTGAAATGTCAATAATGGACACATAATTTTTACCAGCATTTGAGGTGTAAAAATGTATTTTTGAGAACTCTGTAAATGGGTTTGGAAAGATGCTTAGATTTAAACTGTTTTTTTCATTATTTCTAACATCTAATGTCCCAACAAGATGAAGAATGTCAGTACCATTGATAACAACACTTGTGTTTTGTGCTAAATTTTCAACCAAAACACTGTCAATAGATGTAGCATCGCCTTCGGCTACAAAGCCAAGTTGATAGTCTTGAGCATTGAGGCTATAATTTATCAAAAGAATAGCCAATAATAATAAAAATCTTTTCATGGTCATTTTTTTTATTGTTTATAATTGTTCATTATTTAAAATGTTCTGAAATTTCATACAATATTTTTATTAAATACAAAAATAATATTTATTTATTTTACAAAAAGAAATTCGGTTTTTTTTATCAAAAAAAAATGACACATCATGTTTGTTACCATTGTATTATGTTTTTAATTTGTCTTGTTTAATTAAAAATTTGCCACATTCATTTTTTTCATATTAACATTGCTTATGATTTTGATTGATTTAATCAAATAAAAAAACCTTGATTTGCAAATTTACTAAACTATTTAGCACAATATCTGAAAAATTAATGTTATTTTTGGGTTTTCTTAACATTAAATTCATGAAAAGGGTTTTTCTGCTATTTTTTAGCATTTTTTATTCAACATTTTTGTCTTCGCTTTTTGCACAAAACAAACAAAGCAATACAGTTGGCAGCGAATATTTTGCTGATGCACCATACCGAATAGAAGTTTCTCAAATGTCATCTTTGCCCATATCGTTCTATTTTCATGAAAACGAATGTTTTGGATGTAGTGGAGATTTGGCTTTTATTGACGTTGAGATGAAGAATAGTTCAGATGCCAATTTTACAAAACTCATTTTTAATCATTATTCTGACAGTGCTTTTCTAGCTTTGTTTTCCGAAAAATCAATAATGGATAATGTTTGGAATAGTCAGTCGTTTGATCAAAGTTTGCCGCTCAAAAATGCCAATCGAACAATAATTTTCACTTCAGATACGAATGTTTGGATTCCTCCGGTACCCAATGTGCCTCTGAAAGGAAGATATTTTTATTTTAATTTCAATTTACCTTTTGATGTTTGGAGTTCTTATCTTGGTTCCTCGGGAGTAATTGACATCAAAATAAGCTTAGGAATAGATTTTGAGGTAAATCAGTATTTTTATTTACGGGTTTTTACTTCAAACTACGAATATCCTAAGTTAAGTGATTGGTATCGAGGTGATACGCATTATCACTCTTTTTTTACTCAAAATTTGGCAGAAAATGGACTTCCCCTTTCTCAAGTAAAAAAGGCAGCACATCATGCAGGATTGCAATGGATTACAGCAACCGATCACAGCTGCGATTTTGACAATTACGGAAATTCAATGGCTGACAACTGGGAGCGATTGGGAAATATGATTCATTCACTAAATACAGAAGACAGTAGCTTTTGCTTTATTCGAGGCATTGAAATGAGCATTAATAATAGTGATAACAAAGTGGTTCATGCTCTGTGTTATCCCAATCCAAATTTGCCCTTTTCTTTGCCTTATATTGGCGATGGTGGTGGCGATGCTTCTTCCACTTCTATAAACGCAGAAATGATGCTTGATTCCTTGAAAAAATATCAAGCTTTTTGTTATGCAGCTCATCCTTTTGCCGAGTTCGATAAATTAGCATCGGCTATTGGAGGTGGCATTTGGAATCTTGGACATTCTGATTTTCCAATAAATAATGAATTACATCCAAGTATGGGCACGGTGATTTGTAATGATTTAAACATTCCATCGGATGTACTCTCGCAAAATGCAGCTTTTCTATTTAAAGAAAATTTGATAGGTGGTCAGGTTTGGAATTTATGGAATGCACTTTTTACAAGCAGCAATTTGACTGAAGATCCATTTAATATTCAAAACCCATCTGGTAATGCTATGTCGGAACTTGATAGCACGAGATATGAAAGTCATATTTATAGATTAAATCAAAATATGGATGTTTACAAAACCATGTTAAAACTTGGATTAAAAGCAAAAAACACGAATCCTCAAATTCAAAATTGGAAATCATTTTTATTGGGAGGAAGTGATTCCCATGGTTCGTTTAATTATTCAACAACAGACATGTTTAATGGTATTACAGGCAATATTACGGACAATGCTATCGGTAAAATTTCGACTCTGGTTTATTGTCCAAACGGAATGGGGGTTTTGGGTGAAAATGTATTAAGTGCCTTAAAAAAAGGAAATACAGTGATGTCCTCAGGTCCAATTGTGGTTCCTGAAATTGTTCTAAATGGTCAAATTTTAGCAATTCCTGGAAATGATATTGAAATGAATTTTTCCGAATTTGTTAATACTCAACTAAAAATCAAATATAACAATAGTGCTGAATTTGGAAATCCAAGCTTTTTAAAATTAATAATTGGCACAGAAACGTCCGAATTTGTATATCTGGTAAATAATTATTCACCCGTGCAAAACATCAATTTATTGAATATTATTACCCATTTGCAAATAAGTCCGGATAATTATATGGATACTCATTTCTACGTCCGAGTAGAGTTTGAAAGCCAAAAAACATTTGATAATATTCAAGTTTATCGAACCACAAATAATGTTTATCATTGTTTTTCAAATCCTATTTGGATAAAAGTTAGAAACAATACAGAAATTGAAGTGGTGGATAAAAAAGTTGTTATTTCGCCCAATCCTGCGGTGGATGTTGTTCATATATACAGTGAATCAAAAATTCAAAAAATTGAAATCATTCACCTTGATTCAAAATTCTGCCAAACTTTTATGATTCAAAATTCAAATTATGAAACAATAGATGTGAAATATTTTCCAAAAGGAATTTATTTGTTCAAAATACAAACTCTAAATGGACAAATCGTTAAAAAAATCATTGTACAATAATACATTATTCTACAACAAATCCTTTTAAAGTAGCGGCCGAACATTCTGTGATTTTAACCTGAACATACGTTCCTTTTTCTAGATTTGTTTTTGGGAAAACAGTCACTTTATTTTGAGAATTTCGTCCAAATTGATGTTCTTTCGAGCGTTTAGAAAAACCTTCAATCATCACTTCCATCGTTTTGCCAAGATCTTTTTTGTTTGATATTAAAGAGAGCTCTTGTTGTAGATTGATAATCTCTTGCAAACGTTTTATTTTCAAATCTTCGGGCACATTATCTTCAAATTTAGTGTGTGCCAAAGTTCCCGGACGAGTAGAATATTTAAACATAAAAGCAGCTTCATAGCCTACTTCTCTCATCATATTTAAAGTATCTTGATGATCTTGTTCTGTTTCATCACAGAAACCAGCAATAATATCGGTGGACAAAGAACAATCGGGAATCTGTTTTTTAATTTCGGCAATTCTATCCAAATACCATTCGCGCGTATATTTCCGATTCATTTTTTTAAGCATATTATTGCTTCCCGACTGAACTGGAAGATGAATACTTTTACAAATATTGGGAAAACGAGTAATGATTTGAATCAGTTCGTTGGATAAATCTTTGGGATGCGAAGTGGCAAAACGAATTCTAAGCAATGGATTAATTTTGGCAACCATTGCCATCAAATCCCAAAAATGAACTTCCTCTTCGTTTTCGTTCCACAAAAAAGAATTTACATTTTGTCCTAACAAAGTAATTTCGCGATACCCGTCATTAAATAGTTGCTGTGCTTCATTTACAATTGACTTTGGATCACGGCTTCGCTCTTTGCCTCGTGTATAAGGAACAACACAGTACGAACAAAAATTTTGGCAACCCCGCATTATAGAAATAAAAGCCGAAATTCCATTCGAATTATAACGAACAGGTAAAATATCAGCATAGGTTTCTTCTTCGGAAAGGATGGTATTAATTGCATTCTCTCCATCGGCAACGGTTTGCAAAAGTTTTGGCAAATCGCGATACGCATCTGGACCAACCACCAAATCAATGCTGGGTTCTTTTTCGAGCCATTCTTCTTTCAAGCGTTCCGCCATACAGCCAATAATGCCTATTTTCAGAGATTTATTGCGTTTTTTTAAAGAACGAACTTCCCTAAGCCGATTCCAAATTCGTGCTTCTGCATTGTCCCGAATAGAACAAGTATTAATCAAAATCAAATCTGCTGATTTTATATCGGAAGTGTATTCATATGTGTCCGCCAAAACCGACATCACAATTTCGCTATCGCTAAAATTCATTTGACAACCATAGGTCTCTATATGTAATTTTTTCTTTGAGTTCATCTTAGTTTTTTTGCAAAAATATTGATTTCTATCCCACAAACCATCTTTTTGTCATAATATTATTCATGGAAACAACACGAATCATTCTCTTAACTATTGATAAACTGATGTTTAAAGATCATAAAAATCAAAATAAAAGAATAAAGAAAGGAGTTACCGTTCATTGTAAAAAGACAAAACAGACGACAGAATGACAAAGGAATTTTTGCTGCATAAAGACAAAGAAAAAGGAATCCCACCGCACATTCAGGCACATTTGTCTTTGCCCGACACAAAAGCCAACGCTTCGCAAAGCCAAAAGAGCCTTCATTTTGCCAACCCACTCAAGCTCACCCACTCCTCAACTACAAAAACTAAGGCTGTTAATATTTTTTTTAAAAAAGTTGTTTCTCAATAAATAAATTTATTACATTTGCCAATATTTGTCAAGTCAAAATAAAGCATGTTGAAAACGATAGGAATTATTTTAAGAGAATTAAGAGAAAATAAAAGGCTTCTTCTTCGAGAAGTAGGTGCGAAACTTTCGCTTGACCCAACTATCTTGAGTAAAATTGAACAAGATAAACGTATGCCTACGAAAGAACAGGTTAAAGCTCTGGCAAACTTTTATCAAGACAATAAGAATGAAGTAATTATCGCTTGGCTTTCAGACAAGTTGGTTTATGAAGTCCAAGATGAAGAACTTGCATTGCAGGCAATGCAGGTAGCAGAAACTAAAATTAAATACAAAACTAGGAGTAATAACAAGAAAATATGAAATATACAGAAGCATTTAAAGAATTTGATAAAAAGTATTCTGAAATTAATGAAATAACCACTGAATGGTATTCCAAAAATTGTGGTGTGTTTTCCACCAATAAAGTTGCCAATACAAAAAACGCTAAAGGTGGTTTTTCTGAAGAATATTATAGAGCAAGAATGGTATGGAGTCTAGTTGAAACAAAACAATATCCTGCTGAAAATATTTGTGTTGAGTTTTCGATTCCAAAAGGAAGTGAAGGAGCTAAATCACTAAATCCTGATATTATTGTATTTAAAACTGATGCTTGGAAAACTTATTATAAAAAATGGGACAAAACAAAATCTCTTCCAGAGGAGATAGCTAAGGAAATATTAATTGTTTGGGAAGCAAAAGAAAATTCATCTAAAGTAGAAAGTGCCGTAACTAAACAAATGGCAGAGGCAATGAATAGCTACATTGGGGAACAAGTATATGGTGTTTATTTCGACAATCAAAATGATATCCTCATTTTTAGAAAAGAAGGCACTAATCCAATTAAAAGATATAATCCGGAAAAATCAATTGATGGGGAAGGCGTCACTAAATTAAATCTTGGAAATCGTGATAGTTTAACAGACTTACCCAGTTTTAAACAATTTTTCGAGAATTTGAAAGCAACAGAAGATGTTAGTAAACTTAATTTCTCAACTAATCAACCAATAGATGAAGATAGTTTTACTGACCTTTTGGAATTTATTAACAGACAGCAAGATAAATTAAATCTTTCTAGAAATGTACAAGATTTAATTGTAGAATTTCTTACGTTAAAAGTTGCTGACGAGAAAGAAGTTAAGAAAAGCAAAAAGAAATTCTTTGAATTCTATATTAAACCTGAAGAAATTAAAAACGATTATGGCACACAAGGTTTTAGGACTAGATTAGTTGAGTTATATAGTAAAACAAAAGATGAGTATAAAAGCATATTTAATCCTCCCGCATTTAAGTATGAAAAGAAAGGTGACAATTATACTCCTTCGCATGGTGATGATGAAAAGTTTTTAATTGGTTTGATTAGAGTTTTTCAAAAGAAAACTATTCTTGAAACACAAAATGCAAATTTTAATCAAATTATATTCAATAATTTTGGCAGTAGCGTTGAAAAAGCAAAAGAGAAACAGTTTTTTACTCCAGTCCCTATTGTTGAATCAATTATTAAGATAGTAAATCCTCAAAAAGATGAATCTATCTGCGACCCATGTTCTGGTATTTGTGATTTTTTAGCTATGGGTTTTAGACATATTTTTAAAGATGAATTAGAAAAATTGCCAACAGCAGATAAATTTTTCGCTTTTGATAAGGATAATAAAATTTTAAAACTTGCCGAACTTAATTTAGTTCTAAATGGAGATGGAAATGCTAATATCAAAATTATGGACAGTGTTTCTTGCAAACTTTTAGTTGATGGGACATTAAGTACGCAGCGCAATACTTTAGAATTTAACGTTGATAATTATAACAAAGAAGACTGGAGTAATTATAATGATGAAAACAAAAGCCCCTTGTTATATGATACAATCGTAACTAATCCACCATTTGGAAAGGGAAGAGACCTTCAAACTGGTAGAGACGGTAAATGGGACGTGCCTCAAAAGACAATGGAATTATATGAAACATGGAACTTAAAAGAACAACCTAAAAGTATTGATTTAGGTATTATTTTTCTTGAAAATAGTTATAAATTATTAAAAGAAGGTGGAAGAATGGCAATTGTTCTCAGTAATTCTATTGCTAGTATTGCTGAATGGCAAACTGTAAGAGAATGGTTCATAAGTAAGATGAGAATTGTAGCATTATTTGATTTACCAGCTAATACATTTGGTGAAACTGGTGTAGCAACTACTGTTTTTGTTGCATACAAACCAAAAGCAAATGAAAAACATATTCTAAATGAAGATTACGAAGTTTATATAAAAGAAATTGAAAATGTGGGATATACTGTAAAAACAAAAGATAGAATTGTTATTATGTCGCCCGATTTTATTATAAATGAGCATACTTTTGAAAGGGAAAAAGATAGCAAAGGAAATGATAAAAGATTAAGTGATTTGCCAAACTTAGTTAACGGTTTTAATGAATGGTTGCAAACCAATAAACATCAT
>JAQUHH010000044.1 GCA_028683685.1 Bacteroidales bacterium | reverse complement strand
CTGCGATATCTTTCCATTCATGGATAAAATCATGATCTTTAAATTTTCCAGCAAGTTCTAGGCTGAAGGACAAGGCATTGTACCATAGTGCATTAACCTCAACGCAAAGTCCATATCTGGGATTTACGGGCAATCCATCAATGATGGTATTCATCCATGTTAGAGCTTTTCCATGTTGGTAGCTAAATATTAGTCCATTATCTGTCATGTGAATGCCATTTTCATGACCAGAACGATAGCTGTTTAGTATTTTCTTGATGGTTTTTGAGTATGTTTTCCAAATGTCTTTATCTTCGCCAGTATATATAATGTATTGTTGAAGAGCCCATATAAACCATAATGAAATGTCTGCACTGTGATAATCGATTTTTTGTTCTTTACCAAAATTTGGAAAAAATCCATTTTTCATTTGTTTTATCATCGTGTCGAAGACCATTCTGGCAATTTTAAAATCGCCGTTTACCAATAGCAATCCAGGAACAGACATAAATGTATCTCTTCCCATGCGGTCGTACCATGGATATCCAGCAATTATTTCGCATTCATTATTATTTTTTTGAATAAATTGCAAGGCTGAATTTCGAAGATTTTGCAAGAAATTTGTTCTGGGAATCCGAACATCTATTTCTTGGTTAAAGGTGTTTTTAAATTCGGAGGGGTCTAGTTCTTCAATTGAAGCAGAAATATAAATACTTTCGCCTTTTTTAATTGGAATTTCAAAAAAACCAGGAACATATAAGTCTTCTAGAGCGTCATATCCAGCTTCAATTTCTTTGAAATATTCGATGTTGTAATACCAATCTGGAATATGAAAATATTCGACTTTTTTTGAAAATTGGAAATATAGTTCAGAATATCCTTGGTGCATTTTCCATTTTGAGCCATTTTTTATTTTTTGAAAAGAAGTGTCAGCATATTCGTTTTGTTTCGATAAATGGTTGATGTTGCGAAATGCTAAAAAAGGTCTAAATCTCAACTTGGTTTCCGAGTTTGCACTTAATAAAGTATATTTAAATAATATTTGGCTTTTAGTCGAGCTAAATACCATCTCTTTTTGCAACATTACATCGCCCACTCTGTATATTGTAACAGGATTTGGATCGGTGGAAAAATATCGAACATATTTGTGTCCTTTTGGGAAGTAGTGTCCATTCTTGTAACGATGAATGCCAAAGTTAAAATCAGCATCATGTTGTATAATTGTTTCGTGTAAAGCAGAGAGAAGTATGTGTTTTTCGCCGTCAATGGAAGGCTGTGGAACGATTAATAGTCCATGATGTCGTCTGGTATTGCAACCAACAATGGTTTGGCATGCAAATGAACCACCTCTGTTTGCTCTAACAATTTCTCGTTCTAGCATAAATTCCAGATTGATAAGTTTGGTTTTATCAAATTCGATATATGACATGATGTTATTTTCTAATTTATTGCAAATATACCAATTAAAACAATTTCTTTATGACTTAGTTCAAATTTTTTAACAGAAAATAAATATTGTTTTTCTTTATGTAAAATACGAACGATTATTTGTCTTTTAAGTGTTTTATTTTTTTTTGTTAATGAGTATGCAATTTGTATTGATGGTTTTTATTACATTTGTCAAAAAATAATCATGAAATACCAAAATATTATTTTAAAAATCATCTCTGTTTTAGTGGGAATGGTTTTTATTTTCTCTGCCTATGTAAAACTTTTTCCGATTGAATTGCTGGAAATTGCGGTGGTTGAAACTGGATTTATAGGTTGGACATTAGCCCCCATTATGGCTCGTTTGCTTATTGCTTCTGAGTTTGCTTTGGGGCTGTTTTTAATTATGAATATTAAACCCAAATTGGTTTCGGCACTAACGGCTTTGAGTTTGGTTGTTTTTTCTGTTTATTTAGGTTTCCTTTTGGTTTTTCAAGGAAAAAATGTCAATTGTAATTGTTTTGGATTATATATGATTATGGATCCCATAGAATCCATTTTTAAAAACATTGTATTATTGGTTTTTGTTGTCTTATTATATTTTAAAAATCAAGCAATAAAATATCCTAAAGAATGGATTTTATTGGCCTTTGGAGTTTTATTATCCATTATCGTTCCTTTTACTATCAATCCTCCAAAGTTTGATAAATCAAATTATGAATATAATGTTGATCAACCATATTTAATGGATTATTCAATAATTTATTCGGATTCTGAAGTAGAACAACCTCAAATTGATTTGCAAAAAGGGAAGCATTTGGTGGCTTTTTTCAGTTACAGTTGTCAGCATTGTATTGTATCCGCTTATAATTTACAATTAATTTTGCTGCGAAATCCAGATTTGTCTTTTTATTTCTTTATCAATGGAGATGAAAATGACTTAAAGACCTTTCATAAGCTTACTAAATCGGAGCATGTTCCGCATAGTATTTTACTTGCAAAACCATTGCTTATGATTGCTGGTAATAAACTTCCGGCTATTTTCTTGATAAACAATTCGTATGTTGAAAAAAGAATTCATCCCAATGGGATTGATGAAGAAGCAATTATTGAGTGGTTTAAATAAAAAGGGGAGAATTGTTTTTTTATAATTCCTTTTTTTGTCAATAGAAGGGCTAGGTTTTAAATTTATACTATATTTGTGAATCAATATTTATTATTTTTGTATTGAAAATTTCAAGTATGAAAAGAATTGGGTTCTGGATAATTATTCTATTTTTGCTATTACTAGGTTATTCTTGTAGCTCATTAGTGGAAGAAAAAGAGAGTCGTGAGAGTTTAATCAAGGAAATAAGTTTGCCAATTGGTTTTATCAAAGCCAATAATCTGTCTTCAGATAGTTCTCATTTTGTTATTCTGAATGGTATTATGGACAAAATGATGAAGCATAATAAAATGCAAAATCCAGTGCTTAATTTTGAATATGATAATAAATGGATAATTTCATATAAGATTAAAGCGGATAAAAGTTTTGATATTTATATTGTTGAAAAACAGACCGCACATGATGCAAGAGCTAAAATGCTGATAACAACTCAAAAAGAAGATCCAACAAAGTTGATTTCTGCGATTATGATTGCCTATGATAATAATACAGAAAAACCCGGAAAACTTGAAACCGAAGAGTGGGAAGCGTCAATAAAAGATGATTTGTCTTTAAAAATCATTAAGTCATATAGTATTATTACTTCGGTTGATAAAGCTGATTATATAGATGTTACAGACTTGTCAGCAAATAGGAAAACCTTAAATGAAGTGGAAGAGATTTTTCAAATTGATGATGAAGGAAATATTGTTTTTGTTGAAAACATCATTTTTTCAAAACCTGAACTTGTTGAACCAGTGTTGAATTACCGTGCTTTTGTTGCATTTAAAATTTTGGATACTGAATTTGAAGATATTAATGATGAATGGATGTTAAATATTGCTGAGTTGGAAGTAGCATGCAATAGGGCAGGTATTATTTTTATGGAGAATTATGAGGATTTAAGTTCTGTAGTTATTCGTGATTCTGAAGGAAAGATGAAGGATTCTCTTAATTTGAGTAGCTTTTCGCAAAATGCTTCTATGGGATATATTTTATTGCATTCAAAGAAAAAACCGGAATTTGTTCCTTTTCAAGCATATAGCAGTTTGCGGAAGTCGATTTCTGATTATTTTAATATAGAGATTTTAGATGAAAATGAATGATTATACTTTAAATATTACTTTAGATGGAAGCTTATAGTGTGGTAGAGGCGTATCGTTTGTGTAAGGAGGAGAAATGTGTTATTCTTGATGTAAGAACAAGAAGTGAATTTGCTGAAAAGTATCCAGATGTACCAACGGTTTATCCTATTTTTGAAAAGGAATTGAAAGAGCGTTGGATTACTTTGCCAGTGAATGTTAAAATTTTAATTTTTGACACGGATGGAGAAAAAGCCAATCGTATTGCAATTTTTTTAAATGGATTGGAATTTGATGTTGATTTTATAGTCGGAGGCATGAAAGAATGGGAATTAAAAGAGTTGCCTGTTTTGTCTTTGGACGAAAAATGTCTGCAAAATAGTACTTGTAAGTGCTCTTGTGGAAGAAATGATTAAGCAAAAGTGTATTTTGATATAAATCATTGTAATTTATTTTGAAAAGTACATTCTTGTATAATTTTTTTAAAATGGAATAAATAATATGAATAAAGAGATAAAATGGATACCGTTTGATATCATTGAGCAAATCATGATACAATTGTTGGTAAAGTATGGGGTTCCACAAAATGATGCAAAAATTGTTTCGGAGGTACTTATTACTGCGGATCAGTTAGGAATTGATTCTCATGGGGTTAATCGCTTGAAACCTATATATTTGGATAGAATAAGGGAAGGCATTTTGAATCCGATTACCAAAATTGAAGTTGTTAAAGACAAGGCAGCAACGGCGGTTATTGATGGCAATAACGGAATGGGACACGTGATTGCAAAATTTGCCATGCAAAAAGCCATTGATAAAGCTAAGATTTATGGATTGGGAATGGTGGCTGTTCGGAATTCTACGCATTATGGCATCGCCGGTTATTACAGTTTGATGGCCACCCAGGAAAATATGATTGGAATTACGGGAACCAACGCTCGTCCCTCAATTGCTCCCACTTTTGGTGTTGAAAATATGATGGGAACAAATCCGATGACTTTTGGAATTCCAACCGATGAAGATTTTCCATTTTTGCTCGATTGTGCCACTTCGGTTACACAACGTGGAAAAATTGAAATTTATGCACGAGAAAAAAAGGACGTTCCTCTAGGTTGGGTAATTGATGAACAAGGAAACAGTAAAACTGATTCGGTTGAAATCTTAGATGATTTAATCAAAGGCAAAGCTGCTTTAACTCCACTTGGCGGCATTGGAGAAGAGACAGGAGGCTACAAAGGATATGGATATGCCTTGGTGGTGGAGATTTTGTCGGCAGCTCTTCAAAGTGGCGCTTTTATGAAAATGTTGCTGGGCTTCAAAGACGGTCAAAAGGTTCCTTATCCTTTGGGACACTTTTTTATTGCAATTGATGTAGATGCTTTTAATGACGTGGATGAATTTAAAAAAATCACAGGCGATATTTTACGCGAAATAAGGGCTTCAAAAAAAGCACCCGGTCATAATCAGATATTTACTCCTGGTGAAAAAGAATATATTAAAATGACTGAACGAATTGGCAAAGGAGTGCCTTTTAATTCAGACCTTTTAAAAGAGTTCCATGCTCTTTGTGTTGATAGTCAGTTGGATGAAAAATTGGTAAAAGCTTATCTTTAATGGGTTTATAGAGTCAATTTAAGTTTCTTTATCAAAAGCTTATTTGTTTAAGCTAAAAAAAGTGGTTTTTTATCATTTTTTTTATTTTAAGAGTTTTTTTGAATTGCAAAATTTACTACTTTTGCAAACTATGAAAAATATACGAAATTTTTGCATAATTGCTCATATTGACCACGGTAAAAGTACTTTGGCTGATAGGCTTTTAGATTCTACCAATACCTTGTTGGAAAAAGAAAAAATGTCACAAGTTCTAGACAATATGGATCTGGAGCGTGAACGTGGAATTACCATTAAAAGTCATGCCATTCAAATGGATTATGAATTGGATGGTGAAATATATGTGTTTAATTTGATTGATACCCCCGGACACGTTGACTTTTCTTATGAAGTCTCACGTTCTATTGCTGCTTGCGAAGGTGCCCTTTTGATTGTTGATGCAACGCAAGGGATTCAGGCTCAGACCATTTCAAATTTATATTTAGCCATCGAAAATGATTTAGAAATCATTCCTGTGCTTAATAAAATGGATATGGACAGCGCCATGCCCGAAGAGGTGAAAGATCAAATTGTTGAATTAATTGGATGTAAACGTGAAGAGATTATTGAAGCCAGTGGAAAAACCGGTCTTGGAGTTCCAGAAATATTAGAAGCTATTGTAAAACGTGTGCCGCATCCCGTTGGAAAAGTGGATGAACCCCTTCAAGCTCTAATTTTCGACTCCGTTTTTAACTCCTATCGAGGCATTATTGCCTATTTCAAAATTGTAAATGGCAAAATCCGAAAAGGTGAACATGTTAAGTTTATCGCTACCGGAAAAGAGTATCATGCAGATGAAATTGGAATCCTTAGATTAACGATGGAGCCTCGCAATGAGCTGAGAGCTGGTGATGTTGGATATATTATTTCGGGAATAAAAACCTCTAAAGAGGTAAAAGTAGGAGATACCATTACCACTGTTCTTAATCCTACTCAAGAGCATATTGCTGGTTTCCAAAACGTGAAACCTATGGTTTTTGCTGGAGTTTATCCAGTGGATGCCGACGATTATGAAGATTTGCGTTCCTCCTTGGAAAAACTTCAACTTAATGATGCTTCCTTAACTTTTGAACCAGAATCTTCGGCCGCTCTTGGATTTGGTTTCCGTTGCGGTTTCTTGGGTTTACTTCACATGGAAATTGTTCAAGAAAGATTAGACAGAGAGTTTGATATGGATGTGATAACAACCGTGCCCAACGTCTCCTTTAAAATTCATACAACCAAAGGTGAAATTATTGAAGTTCATAACCCTTCGGGAATGCCTTCACACAATATTATAGATCATTTGGAAGAACCCTATATTCATGCTCAAATTATTACCAAAACTGAATATCTTGGTGGGGTAATGAAATTATGTTTGGATAAACGCGGTATTCTGAAAAATCAAGTTTATTTATCCAGCGATCGAATCGAATTATCATTTGATATGCCTTTGAGTGAAATTGTTTTTGATTTTTATGATAAACTTAAAAGTATTTCAAAAGGATATGCTTCTTTTGATTATTATCTAACAGATTATCGACCTGCAAAATTAATTAAACTAGATATCTTACTCAACGGTGAGCCTGTGGATGCACTTTCAGCACTTATTCATGTGGATCATTCACAAACTTTTGGTCGAAAAATATGTGAAAAACTGAAGCAATTAATTCCTCGTCAGCAATTTGATATTGCAATCCAAGCAGCTATTGGTGCTAAAATTATTGCACGCGAAACCGTAAAAGCGGTTCGAAAAGACGTTACTGCCAAATGTTATGGTGGAGATATTTCCCGTAAACGTAAACTTTTGGAAAAACAGAAAAAAGGGAAAAAACGCATGCGCCAAATTGGAAATGTTGAAGTTCCCCAAACAGCCTTCCTCGCTGTTTTGAAGCTGGATTAAATATTCTATTTTGAAAAAAAAGTCAAGTTTTTGCTTGACTTTTTTTTGTATTTATCATTATCTTAATACTTAAATACATTTATATATATGTTATTCTTACATTATTTTAACATATAGAAGTAATTATTTTTATATATTTGCATCATGAAATAATTGCTAATTGAAAACAAATATTATTATGGAATGTTTATGTAAGATAAAATCGGTATTTAAAAAGATTCAACAGTTTGATCAAGACTTAAATAAGAATATAGGAGTCACCTTGAATGAAGCAATGATTATATGCAGTTTGTCGGATTCAATGAAATCATCGGGTGAACTTTCTAGTGATACTGGTGTTTCTGTTTCTCGAACTTCTCGTGTTTTGAGTGCATTGGAAACAAAGCAAATAGTAAAACGTAGTGTTGATATCATTGATAAACGAAAAATGATGTTTATTTTAACATCCATTGGTTTAGATAAATACCAACAAATATCCTCATTAGATATAAATTTAGATTTGTCCATATAAAAATAAAAAAATGAAAATAATAATTATTGGTGGCGTTGCTGGAGGAGCAACAACAGCTGCTCGTCTGAGAAGAGTTGACGAAAAAGCAGAGATTATCATGATAGAAAGAGGAGAGTATATTTCCTATGCCAATTGTGGTTTACCATATTATATAGGGGGAACCATTGCAGAACGAGAAAACCTATTTGTTCAAACTCCAGAATTATTTTCTGCAAGTTTTAACGTGGATGTTCGAGTCACGACCGAAGTTGTGTCTATCATGCCAGAAGTCAACAGCGTTAAAGTGAAAAATTTAAAAACAGGCGAAGTATATGAAGAGCACTATGATAAATTGGTTTTATCTCCTGGTGCAGAGCCTGTTCGTCCTAATTTGCCAGGCATTGACTCGGAAGGGATTTTCACTGTTCGCAATGTTTCGGACACCGATAAAATTAAAAGTTTTATAGATGATACCAAACCTAAAAATGCCATTGTTGTTGGAGCTGGTTTTATTGGATTAGAGATGGCCGAAAATCTTCACAAAAAAGGGATTAATGTTTCCATTGTTGAAATGGCAGAACAAGTAATGACTCCACTGGATTATTCGATGGCTTCTATTGTTCATCAGCATTTAAAAACTAAAAAAGTAGCTTTTTTTCTAAAAGATGGTGTTAGCTCTTTTTCAAAAAATGGATCTTCTATTGATGTGAATCTAAATAGTGGTCGCAAGCTAACGGCAGATATTATTATTTTATCAATTGGAGTTCGCGCAGATAGCAAATTAGCCAAAGATGCAGGTTTAGAAATTGGGAAAACGGGTGGTATTGTGGTTAACGAATACTTGCAAACATCAAATCCGGACATTTATGCCGTGGGGGATGCTATTGAATTTGAAAATCCAATTATCAAGAAAAAACAAATTACTTATTTGGCAGGTCCTGCTAATAAGCAAGGACGAATTTGTGCTGGAAATATTATAAATGGAAATAAATCCGTTTATAAAGGCTCTATCAATACGGCCATTGCTAAAGTTTTCGATTTGACCGTTGCTTCTACCGGAGTTTCGGGACGTGTTTTGCGTCAAGAAAACATTCCTTATTTGTCTTCTACCATTCATACGGGCTCACATGCGGGTTATTACCCTGGTGCCATTCCAATGACCATAAAGATTGTTTTTTCTCCTGAGGATGGACGCCTTTTTGGGGCTCAAATAGTGGGTTATATTGGAGTTGACAAACGAATCGATTTATTTTCAAGCATTATTAAACTGAATGGAACGATTTATGATTTAACCGAAATTGAACATGCTTATGCACCTCCATATTCATCCGCCAAAGATCCTGTAAATATTGCTGGTTTTACGGCTGAAAACATTCTAAATAATGGAGCCAAAACTTTTTCTTGGCGTGATGTTAAAGATATTGATCTTTCTACCTCAATGTTGCTCGATGTTCGGACTACAGATGAGTTTGAGTTAGGTACAATTCATGGCTCTGTTAATATTCCAATGGATGATATTAGAAGTCGTATGTCGGAAATTCCTACAGATAAAAAAATATATGTTTATTGTGGGGTAGGACTCAGAGGATATGTAGCGGCAAGAATATTAATGCAAAGTGGATATAAAGAAGTCTATAATTTGAATGGAGGTTATAAGACATACGAATTTGCTGTTCAGACAAAAGGATTTGAAGATATTTACGAAAATGATGTTATCGGAATAAATAATCAAATATACCAAACGGCCAGTTTTAAACCGGTCGAAGTAATGCAAAAACTGAGTGTAGATGCTTGTGGTTTGCAATGTCCGGGTCCGATTTTGAAAATGAAAAAAGTATTCGAAGATTTATCTGAAAATCAATTTGTCGAAATTAAAGCCACCGATCCAGCATTTTCGGTAGACGTGGTTGCGTGGACAAATTTAACTGGAAATGTTTTGCATGAAGTGAAGGAAGAAAATGGAGTTGTGACTGCTTTAATTCAGAAAAAAGCAAAAACTTTGGTTCAGGAAAACAAAGTGATTTCTACGCCAAAAGGCAAAACATTGATTGTTTTTAGTGATGATTTAGACAAAGCAATTGCTTCATTTATCATTGCAAACGGTGCAATATCAATGGGGCAAAAAGTTTCGATTTTCTTTACTTTCTGGGGATTAAATGTAATTAAAAAACAAAATCCACCAAAAGTGAAAAAAGACTTTATGAGTAAAATGTTTGGAATGATGATGCCCAAAAATAGCAAAAAACTAAGCCTTTCTAAAATGAATATGTTTGGAATGGGTGCAAAAATGATTCGTGGAGTGATGAAAAACAAAAACATTTCAACTTTGGAGTCACTAATTCAACAAGCTCATGAAAATGGAGTCGAGTTTATTGCATGTACCATGTCGATGGATGTTATGGGCGTTCATAAAGAAGAATTAATTGATAATGTTACCTATGGCGGAGTTGCTGCATATTTGGAGAGAGCAGAGCAAGCGAATGTTAACTTGTTTATCTAAGATTCTAATTTTATTTTATAATTAATTCAATAATGGTTTTCGACTTCCTTTTGTGAAGTTGGAAACCATTTTTTTGTTCTGTTGGATTTTTTAATTTTCTAATTTTTTGAGTGTCCATAAATTTACAGACCAATATACCGCAAAAGTGATGAATCCAGTGATTGAAACAATGGCCAACTCAACAAATCCAAGACTTGTTTCCCAAAAAACCAGTCCGAAAACGACTCCGAAAAGTAGGCAAAGAACAGTTGAAAATTGAAAACAGCTTAGTCCCCAAACTTTTTTCTGTAGTTTAAGTTTTTCCCACAACGGAAGTGTAATGAAGAACTGAAATGTCAATGCAATAATTGTTGTTGTTGGCACAAAAAGCAAAAGAAAATCAAGGTCCGGATTGCCAAAAGCATCACCATTGTGGACCATCAAATTAAAGGTTGCTAAAGTTACCAAAACAGCCAATATTCCAAATATGCTTGGCAATATTGTTCTCATTGTTTTTGATTTCATTTTTTGAGTTATAAAGTTCCAATTTAAACGGATAAATTGTTCTTAATATTGTGATATATATGTAGCGTAGTGTTCCGAAAAAAAATCTATTTTTGATGGACATTTTGAATTTGAACGATTTTAAAATCGGCCACATCTTTATATTTATAAATTAAGGCTCGGTGTTCTCCTGAAATCCAAAATTTTTGGAAGCTCTCTTTTTTATCAAAATGTAAAATCAGTAGCATGTTTCGGGGTTTCCAATCACCCATAATAATTTCGGGCGCAAAACCTTCAAAAAGCAACATCCCTTCATTCTTTACAATTAGTTGTGAGAATTGCGATAGATACTCATTAAAAGAATGGCGGTCGTATGTTTCGACGTCTATCAGAACAATGTATCCTGAGACGATCTTGGCCGTGTTTTGGGTGCTTGGTTCCATCGGTGACTTTTTTCAAAAGTAAACATTTTTGGTAAAAGAAAATGCATTGGGCTTAAAGAAATGTTTTTTGTGTTGTTTTTAGCTCAAAAGTTGTATTGTTTTAGCTATTAATGTGTTCTGTATGTTTTTAAATGCTTTCATTTAAAACTTTCAGATAATCATGTTGTAAATCTTCGTGCAGCATTGAAATCAGTTTTTCAATTTTATTTGTTTCGCGTTCAAAAATATTTTGCAAGGGCTTGTCTGAGAGTTTATGAAGTTTTTTCTGTTTGAAAAGATGACAAAAATGAATGCGCAGTTCTATTTCAACTTCTTTGGCGGGTGAATATTTCGAGTATTTTTTGATAAGTCGTATGATTTTTCGCAGTGTTTTTTTTGCTAAATATGCACTGCGGCTATTTAATTCTTCAAAGTTTTTTGAAATTTCTAATTTTATTTCCGAAATAAAATTGTTTTCCAATCCACTGTAAAAAAGGAGGTAGGAGAGATATTCTTTATTGGCGGTAGAAAATTTAGTAAGTTTTAGACAGATTTCTAAAAGTTCTTCTTTTTCAAGATACAAAAGTTCTTTGCGAAGGGTGATAATGGAGTGAACTTTCATTTTTTTATTTCAAATTTTTAAAAGACGTTTTTTACTCTGTTTTTATATTAAATCGTTTTTTGTTTTGAAAAAATAATGATACGTTTATTTATTTCAGAAACACTGTAATTTTCAAAAATACAAAAAAGTATTACTATTGCCTCAATAAAATGTCAATTTTGAAAAATGGGTTGAAATATTTGAGTTTTATTATCTTCGTATTAAGTGGGATATAATAATATTACGGATCATCATTTTGAATTATATTATTGATATATTTGTTTAGTTTTATGATTAGAATAATTCAGTTGTAATTAATATAAATAGTTAAATATGAGAAGAATAACAGTATTTGTATTCGTTATTATTTTTATCGTTTCGTGTAACAA
>JAQUHH010000043.1 GCA_028683685.1 Bacteroidales bacterium | reverse complement strand
AGGTTGAGGGTCGCATCAAGGTCGGCGATCTGCTCCTTCTCGATCTTCGTAAAGAGGGTGGAGGGCTTTTCGAGTGGACGGGCGCCGAGCGGCGCCGTGGCCTCCGCGATGGGGTTTAATAACAATATATTGAGGGTATTTAACCAAAACATAAGCAACTCTTAATCAATGACATATTTATTTCTTTACTTAGCATTGGCTCTTATAGTTTCCTTTTTATGTTCAATCGTAGAATCGGTACTTCTATCCACTCCATTATCTTATTTGAACGTTCGTGAAAACATGGGCGACAAATCAGCAATCTCCCTAAGAACATACAAGTTAAACATAGACAAGCCTTTATCTGCCATTCTTTCTCTTAACACAATAGCCCATACCATTGGAGCTGCGGGAGTAGGTGCGCAAGCAACCATTGTGTTTGGACAAGCCTATTTTGGAGTAGTTTCGGCGATATTAACATTGTTAATACTCATCTTTACAGAAATAATTCCCAAAACCATAGGAGCTCGTTATTGGAAAAAAATGATTGGTTTTACCATCCAAACCATTCGCATTATGGTTTTCATAACCTATCCATTGGTTCTTATTTCTGGATATATATCCAAAGCATTTTCCAATAAAAACATCGATAATTCAATCACAGAAGATGAGATAAAAGTGATGTTTAAGTTGGCTCAAAATGAAGGAGTTTTAGATTCGGAGGAAACCGCACTTCATCATCAGCTTTTTAACTTTAACGACAAAAAAGCACATCATTTAATGACACATCGGTCTGACGTAGAATGGATTGATATCAATGATTCATTGGAAGAGATTGCTGCACAAATGAAAACAAGCCAACACTCCTACTTTCCAGCTTGTGACGAAAGCACAGACAACATTGTTGGAATATTACACAACAAAGAGTTTTTCGAACTTAATAAAGAAGATGAAATTCCCGACCGAGATATAAGAAACATTTTATCTGAGGCTATTTTTATTCCAGAGACTCTCACTGCTTTAAAAATCCTCAGTATTTTTAAAGAGAAAAAACAGTACTACGGAATTGTTATTGATGAATACGGAACATTTATTGGGATCGTTACCCTACACGATTTAGCAGAAGGGATTTTAGGAGAATTGCCAAGTTTTGGAGAAGAAGAAGATCCTGATATTATTGAAAGAGAAGACCGAAGTTTTTTAGTAGATGGCTTCACTCCCATTACCGATTTTAATGATAAAATAAACTGTGAATTAATTCCTGAAGAATCCGAATTTGCAACCGTTGCTGGATTTTTTATAAACCGAATTAATGCACTTCCCAAATCAGGAGACATAATTGAATATAACGGATATCGCTTTGAAATTGTGGATATGGACGGAAATAGAATTGATAAATTTATTATTTCCAAAATAGACACCACTAAATCGGTAATTTCCTCCGATGTTGAAAAACCCAAACCATAGTGACCCTATAAAAACTGTGTTATTTATAAAAACACGCTATCGGAAAAAATAATATCATTCGATGAAATAACTTTATGTTCTAACATTACATCTAAAAGTGTTCTTATAATTTCAATCAACAGAAATATTTATTTTCCACTCAACCCTATCATTAGCAATAGTTTAACAAGAGCAAATCTATTGACAAACTAAAAATAAACTAATTTTACTGCTGAATTTAATAAAATTAATATGAAGAGAATCATTATTTTCATTGCATTATGCTTTGCAACATACAATATATCGAGTCAAACATGGGTAGATTTACTTATGGAAGGTGGAAAATTTGAAGAAACACAAAGACTTTTTGAAGCGGAGTGGAATCAAAAAACACCCCAAAAAGGAAAAGGGTTTAAACAGTTTAAACGTTGGGAAGAATTTGCTGGACACCGTTTAGGAGATGACGGATATGTGAACACTCCGGCACTATGGGAAGCATTTAAATCACAACAAAATTTAAAAAACAACACTTCCAGAAACCAATCTCATTGGCAATTGGTGGGCCCTACTGAAACTCCTGAAGGGGGAGGAAACGGCCGTTTAAATTGCATCGCTTTTCACCCAAACGATAGCAATATCTTTTATGTAGGAGCTCCTGCTGGCGGAATCTGGAAAACCATTAACGGAGGACAATCATGGACTACCACGACTGATTTTTTAGCTTGTATAGGCATCTCCGATATTGTCATTAACCCTCTCAACCCCAATACTATGTATATGGCAACGGGCGATAAAAATGGAGGGGACACCTATTCACTCGGAGTTATGAAAAGCTACGATGCTGGAGAAACTTGGTTTCCCACAAATTTAGAATTTACGGCTCCATTAACACGCCGAGTGAGTCGCCTTTTGATAAATCCAAACGACACATCAATACTTTTGGCTGCCACTAATTATGGAATTTATAAAACCATTGACGCAGGTGAAAATTGGGTTCGAACAAGAGTAGGAAGTTTTAAAGATATGGCTTTTAAACCAAACAATCCAAATATTATTTACGCATCTACCGCTAAATCTATTCAAAGATCAACGGATGGAGGCGAATATTTCACAACACTAACACTTCCTCTGATTCCGTACGAACCAAGCAGAATTGCCATTGCCGTTACTCCTGCCGACAGCAACTATGTGTATCTATTAATTGGAAATGGGTACGATCAAGGTTTTGGAGGTTTAGCTCTTTCAACTGACGGTGGAGACTCTTTTCAAGCTCAAGCCGATAGTCCCAATATTTTAGGATGGGAAACAGACGGCAGTGATTCCGGTGGACAAGCATGGTATGACCTTTCCATTGCCGCACATCCAAACCTTTCAAAAATAGTATTTACGGGAGGCGTAAATATTTGGAGAAGTTTTAATTATGGATCCAACTGGGTAATAAATGCTCATTGGTACGGCGGTGGAGGAAAACCATACGTTCATGCCGACATTCACGAACTGAAATATGCACCCAATTCTAATAAGCTATATGCCTGTACAGACGGTGGATTGTTTATGACACAAAACAATGGACAAACATGGACTGATTTAAGCACTAATTTAGTCATTGCACAGGTTTATAGATTAGATCATTCAACACAAAATTCCAATATTGTGCTTACTGGTTGGCAAGACAATGGCACCAATCTTGGCATTGGCAACAATTGGCGAGAAGCTTTAGGTGGCGACGGAATGGATTGTGCCATAGACTATTCCAACGACCAAATAATGTATGGTTCCTATTATTATGGATCTTTTTACAGATCGGATGACGGTGGTTCTTATTGGGAAAACATCTCAGACGACATTCCCGAAGAAGGAGCATGGATCACTCCTTTTGCCATTCATCCAACTACTCCATCTACTCTTTTTGCTGCTTACAAAAACGTATTTAGATCAAATGATTATGGGAATTCATGGTTGCCAATCAGTGATTTTCCGCAAGCAAGCAATATTAATATTCTAAAAATTGCTCCATCAAATCCTGACTATATCTATATTGGTTATAGTAGTGCTTTTAGGAAAACAACGGATGGAGGTCAATTATGGGAAACATTCTTATCACCCAATGGATCAACCATAACCGACATTGCAATACATCCTGAAAATGAAAACGAAGTTTGGATAACTTGCAGTGGATACTCTGCACAAAATAAAGTAATGCATTCTATGGATGGAGGAACGACATGGGATAATCTAACCGATAACTTACCCAATATTCCCGTGAATTGTGCTATTTATGAAAACAATTCTCCCAATGGAATTTACATTGGAACGGACATAGGCGTATTTTATAGAGATACGCTCATCAACACATGGGTGAATTTTTCGGGAGGACTCCCAAACACGGTAATTCGCGACATGGCAATTCATAACAATACTGGAAAACTCAGAGTTGCCACATACGGTAGAGCCGTTTGGGAAACAGAATTATATTATATCGTTAACATCAAAAAAGAAGATGTATTTGAAAAAACACATATGCAGGTTTTTCCAAATCCTGCCGCTAATAACATACATATATCATTAAATAACAATAAAATACAAGATGGCACCGTAAATATTTTCGATGCGAATGGCAGAATTGTAAAATCGGAAAACATCGTTTTCAATTATCAAAAATGCAGCATTGATGTTGCCGATTTAAAAGACGGATTCTATTTTCTTCAAATACACACAAAATTTGGAATTTTTAACGAAAAGTTAATTCTAAAAAAGTAATAAAAGGAGACTATTGCCCCTGAATCGAATGATCGTTCAAACTTCAAAAATGTTTAACGAACGATAAAAATGTTTAATTTCGTAAAAAATAAAAATTCAAGAATATGAGCGACGACAAAAAGATAATATTTTCGATGGTCAAGGTTAATAAAATCTTCCCACCAGCGAAACAAGTACTAAAAGACATTTATTTGTCTTTTTATTATGGAGCAAAAATTGGGGTTATTGGACTCAATGGATCTGGTAAATCCTCTCTTTTAAAAATCATTGCAGGAGAAGACAAATCATTTCAGGGAGAAGTTGTTTTTTCGGCAGGATACAGCATTGGACATTTATCTCAAGAACCTATTTTGGATGATCAAAAAACAGTAAAAGAGGTCGTCATGGAAGGCGTTCAAGAAGTGGCCGACATCCTGAAGGAATACGAAGAAGTCAACAATCGTTTTGCCGAACCAATGGACGACGACCAGATGAACAAACTTATTGAACGTCAAGGAGAACTCACTGATTTAATCGAACATCACGACGCTTGGGAACTGGATTCCAAACTAGAAAGAGCAATGGACGCGCTGCGCTGTCCCGAAGGCGACACCCCTATCTTAAACCTTTCTGGTGGCGAACGCCGTAGAGTTGCATTGTGTCGTTTACTATTAAAAGAACCCGACATTTTGCTTTTGGATGAGCCCACCAACCACTTGGATGCCGAATCGATTGAGTGGCTCGAAATGCACTTACAACAATACAAAGGAACTGTTATTGCAGTGACTCACGATAGATATTTTCTGGACAATGTTGCTGGCTGGATACTCGAACTAGACCGCGGCGAAGGAATTCCATGGAAAGGAAATTACAGCTCATGGCTCGATCAAAAATCGAACCGATTGGCACAAGAAGAGAAACAAGAAAGCAAACGCCGCAAGACTCTAGAACGCGAATTAGAATGGGTTAGAATGTCGCCAAAAGCTCGTCATGCAAAGTCAAAATCGAGATTGGGTGCCTATGAAAAATTGCTCTCGCAAGACACCAAAGAAAAAGAAGAACGCTTGGAAATTTATATCCCGAACGGTCCTCGCTTAGGAATGAATGTTATTGAAGCCAAAAATGTAAGCAAAGCATTTGGAGAAAAAGTTCTTTTTGAAGATTTAAATTTCAACTTACCACCCAACGGAATTGTGGGCATTATTGGGCCCAACGGGGCTGGAAAAACAAGTTTATTCCGATTAATCATGAATCATATTCAGCCTGATTCTGGTACTTTTTCGGTTGGCGAAACCGTTAAATTAGCCTATGTTGATCAACAACACAGCGAAGTAGATCCCGAAAAAACAGTGTACGAAGTCCTTTCGGGCGGAAACGAACAGCTGATGCTGGGCGGAAAATTGATAAATGCAAGAGCCTACATTTCGAGATTTAATTTTGGTGGCAACGAGCAAAGTAAAAAAACGGGAGTTTTGTCTGGGGGAGAACGAAATCGCTTGCACCTAGCCATGACTTTGAAATCAGAAGCCAATGTTTTGCTGCTTGACGAACCTACAAACGACATCGACATAAATACGCTTAGAGCATTAGAAGAAGGTTTAGAGCAGTTTGCAGGATGTGCAGTGATTATTTCGCATGATCGCTGGTTTTTAGACAGAGTTTGTACGCATATTCTGGCCTTTGAAGGAAATTCAGAAGTCTATTATTTTGAAGGTGGATATTCTGAATATGAAGAGAATAAGAAAAAAAGGATGGGTGATGAAATTCCAAAACGAATTCGTTACAAAAAGCTAGTAAAAGATTAAGAAAATCTAACAAAAACGATACTTAAACGTTATAATATTAACGCATCCGTATTTTTAAAATATAAAGCTATGAAAAGAATTATCATCCCCACTGATTTTAGTTTTAAAACACCTAAGATTATCGAAGCAGGCGTTCGTCTTGCAAAAAAAATGAATGTCGCTGTTGAAGTAATTCACGTTATAGACAGCTTTGAATATGGTATAAACTTCGTCATAAGCGAATCCACACCCATTATTTTACCACCCAATGTTTTGAATGATCAGGTTGGTAAAGCTCAAGAAAAATTTCAAAAAATCATAGCCGATTTAAAAAATGAAAAAGCAGATTTACCAGAAATTTTCATGAGTGTCAAAACGGGTTTTGTTTTTGATGTTATTGCAGAACAACTTCGAGATCCAGAAGTGGTTTTAGTAATGCTAAGCGACAAAAGTCAAGCCGATTACAATTATCGAGATGTCAGTGTCAATCTTTCGGAAATCATTAATAAATCGAATAGTCCGGTATGCGTTGTGCCCAACTTAGCCCCTTTCAGAGATCCTCAAAATATTATTTATGCGTTCAATTATCACGATCAAGATATTGAAAACATCCTTGATTTACAAAAGATTGCAAAACTTATTGGAGCAAAAATTCATATTATACATATTGTTGCAGAAAAGTCAATCAAAGATGTATTGGCAATGCAAGGATTGGAATTAGAATTACAAAGTAAAATGGATACTCAGTCCACTGTTTTTAAAATCATTGAAAGCAAAGACATCGTAAAAGCAATTGACGACTACGCACATATCATTGAAGCAGACATGATTACCATTTTACGCTCACACAGAACGCTGTTCCAAGGAATTTTTGGAAGCAATAAAACACGTGAAATTATTTATAAGACGAACTTGCCGGTTTTGGTTTATCAGGAGCATAAAGCCCAATAAATTACAAATCCGAAATCAACCTGCAACAAAACAATCTTCATCTTTTCACATTTTTCGTCTCGCTCAGTTCGGCTATGGGGTCGTTGAGCGGAGTCGAAACGCCCCATAAAGGATGAATTGTTCAGTGTTTCGACTTTCTTTCAACGACCGAAAACTCATCCTGAATCCGTAGGATTCACATATTTATTAGAAAACAAAGCATACAAAGTTTTGAAAGAAATGGAGCTAAAGCCCTTACACTTTATTTCATCTTTATTATCAGTCAGATAATGAGCTATTTATAAACGCAATAAATAGTCTATCTATTTCAGCTGGCTTCAGTCAACTGATAAATATTTTCTTTATTTTTTTTGTGCATTAGCACCGTTGTGGGATTAAAGCGACTTTTTCTAATTTATATTACGCCCATCAATCAAATTGCGGCTCCATTTCTAGTCAGAATGGATCAATATTTGGCAGAAATAAACAAATAAAAAACTACGGAATTATCACTTTTTCGTTATTTAAAAACTTCTTCGTGCAAACGCATTATAAAATTATTCGAGACATAGTTTACACCTATGAAAAATAGTATCTTTGTAAGGTGAAAAACAAGATTAAAAATACGAGTATCGTACTTCTGATTGCAATTTATTGCTTTGCCATGGGTATTGCAACTAAGTCGGCCATTCACTCTGACTTTAAAAACCCACCCAGAGCAGAACAAGAAACCTTTTTTTCTACAATTTCAACCAATCTTTTTTGTCATACTTCACAATCGGAAAATTCAATTAATAACATAAACGATTTTCCATCGCCCCGTTATACAGACTCATATAACAGTATTTGGGCAGTTAATAAAACAACAGAACATTTTTTAGATATTGCATTTTTGCAATATGATTTTTTCTCCAAAAATCTTCTAATACGGTTTCGAAAAAACAACATTATTTTCCCTTTTCATTGTTTTTGGTAAGTTTATTTTTAATAGCAATCTTTAAAATAAGATTGTTTTGTATTTGCAAAGCACTGTTTTAAACAATGCAGAAATAATATTATTAAATTTAAAATACTAAAAAAATGGATATAAGCAGTATCATCATTACCGTTATTTTTATAGCTGTATGTACAATTCCTTTCGTATTAATGGGTCGTAAAAACAAGAAAAGGAAAAAAGAAAAATTACAATCGATAATTAACATTGCAAATCAACAAAATGCTACAATTAGCAAGTCGGAAGTTTTAAGTGATTATGTAATTGGAATGGATGAAGTAAAAAAGCAGGTGTTTTTCTTTAAAAACCTAAAAGACAGCGCAATTGAAGATTATGTAGACCTTGCTGAAATTAAAACCTCAAGAGTTAAAAACACGGGAAGAGCCATTACTTACAACAATAGTAATCAATCTATTATCGAAAAATTGGAATTGGTTTTTATTCCTTTGGATAAAAATAGAAAAGAAATTGCATGGGAATTTTTCAATTCCGACGATAACTCGCAACTTAGCGGGGAACTCCAATCCGCCGAAGAATGGTCGAATCGCATCAACGAAAGTTTGAGAAATTAAAATGTAGAACCGTAAAAAAGTTCCGAATCAACACAGTCGCCCTTCAACATATTAGCGTCGCTATATTGTTGAGGGGTAACTATTCAATTACCAATTCTTTGATTTTTTAAGAGCCAAATAATTTTGCACTTCTTTTTTCAGTACTGGAAACAAAAGTATGAGAGCAAT
The DNA here is from genome assembly GCA_028683685.1 of Bacteroidales bacterium. Taxonomy (GTDB): domain Bacteria; phylum Bacteroidota; class Bacteroidia; order Bacteroidales; family WCHB1-69; genus JAQUGA01. The sequence continues at coordinate 3,440 of JAQUHH010000043.1, read as the reverse complement.
CAAATTTGGGATGGTCATAAAGGTAATAACCATATCTACAAAGCCCCAGACTAAATCGATACTCCAAATTGATCCCAGAAAAACGAAAAGTCCATAAAAATAATAGTATGGTTTTATATATTTGTCTCCCATTAAATATTGAACTCCACGAGAACCGTAATAGGACCAACTAATAATGGTTGAAAAGGCAAACATGACCAAGCCAAAAGCTACAATATGCTTTGCAACACCCACGACTCCAAAATTACTAAAACCCATTTCAAATGCCGAGATGGTCATTCCAACTCCCTGGATACCAGAACTCCAAGAATCAGTAACAATAACAACCAAGGCCGTAAGTGTACAAATTACAATGGTATCGATAAGAGGTTCTAAAGTCGCTACAAAACCCTCTCTGACAGGATATTCTGTTTTTGCAGCAGCATGAGCAATGGCAGCAGATCCTTGTCCAGCTTCATTTGAAAACAAACCTCTACGAACTCCCATAACCATAGTCATGAAGAAGGTAGAACCGACAAAACCACCAGTCAAGGCAGTTCCATGAAATGCTGAATCGAAAATCAATTCAAAAGCAGCAGGGATATGACTGGCATAAGAAATCAAAACAACCATCGTTGCTAATAAATAAAAGATAGCCATTATGGGAACCAGTTTCTCAGTAACATCTGCAATTCGCTTCAAACCACCAACAATAATAATCAAGACCAAAAGAGTAAGAAACAAGCCCGTAACATAGGTTGGGATTTGATAATTTGTAATCAAAGCATCGGCAATTCCATTTGCTTGAGCGATATTTCCCGTTCCCAAAGAGCATAAAACTGCAGCAACGGCGAAAATAGACGCCAAAACCTTGGCAAATTTCCCCAATTGTTTTTTCAAACCGTATTCAATATAATACATGGGACCCCCCGAAACAGTTCCATCGGCATTTACTTTGCGAAATTTAAGAGCCAGCGTACATTCAGAAAACTTAAGCATCATTCCAAAAAAACCCGTCACCCACAACCAAAAAACGACGCCAGGACCGCCCCAGTAAATGGCCAAAGCAACTCCTACAATATTTCCAGTTCCAACGGTAGACGACAATGCAGTGGTAAGTGCCTTGAAATGAGTAATATCTCCTAAATGTCTTTTATCACTATATTTTCCACGAACAATGTTTAAAGCATGCTTTAAACCTCTAAGTTGCAGAAAACCCAATCTAAATGTAATATACATCCCAGTTGGAACCAATAGCAATAAAATCAAATAACCGCCAACATATTCGTTGTAAAGATTAATATAAACCTCAAATTGTTGAAGTAAGAAATCCATAAATAAAACTTAGATTACATTAATGCCTTTTAAAAACACAAAAGCGATCGCAATGGGGGCAATATATTTGATAATAAAAAAAACTAAATCAAACAATTTGCTTTTTAATTTATTCTCATTGGACAGCTCCATAATGGCTTTTTTCTTGCCTAATTTCCAACCCACAAAAATGACAATTAACATCCCACCAAGAGGAAGAAGAATATTGGAAGCCATGAAATCCATCATATCGAAAAAGTACATTGTTTTGGTTCCTCCCAAGTCACAATCGGAAGCAACATTGATATTGAAATTTTTGAAAGTAGACCATGAAAGCGTGCAAAACAAGCCCATCATTGTTGCCAATATGGCCGAAATAATGGTTGCTGATCTTCGTTTTAAATTCAATTCCTCCACAGCATAAGCCACCACCACTTCGAGCAAAGAAATAGAAGATGTTAGAGCCGCTATCGCCAATAACAAGAAGAAAATAATGGCAAAAATATTTCCAAAAGGGATTTGTTCAAAAATAGAAGGAATGGTCATAAAAACAAGTCCTGGTCCGCTGGATGGCTCAATTCCAAAAGCAAAAACAGCGGGAAAAATCATAATCCCTGCCAACAATGCCAAAGCAAAATCAGCAAAAGTTACACTTAATGCAATCTTGCCTAAATTTTCCTTTTTCTGAATGTAAGAAGCATAGGTGATAACAGTTCCCATTCCAATACTCAACGAGAAGAAAGCTTGTCCTAAGGCAGCTAAAATAGCATTTGCATCTATTTTTGAAAAATCAGGACGAAACAAAAACTCAAGCCCTTTGGAGGCACCCGGCAAAGTGACCGACCGCAAACATAAAATGATAATTAGTAAAAACAAAAGCGGCATTAAAAGTTTGGTATATTTTTCAATTCCTTTTTTAACCCCCGCCAAAACAATAAATACGGTAAAAATCATAAATACAATATGCCAAATAACGGGCATCAAACTACTGTCTTTAAAATCGAGAAAAAACACTTCGTAATTTTGACCCAACAAATTATGCGACACAGAACTATACACATAATGAAGCGTCCAACCGGCCACCGTACTATAGAAAGCAAGAATTATAAAGGAAGCAAAAACGCCCATCAAACCAATAAGCCACCAATAGCTTTGCGGCACTAATTTTTTGAAACTACCAATGGCGTTGGATTGGGATTTTCGACCGATAATCATTTCCGACAACATAACCGGCACACCGATTCCCAACATTAAAACGATATAAATCAATAAAAATGCAGCTCCGCCATTTTCTCCGGTAACATAAGGGAAACGCCATATATTGCCCAATCCAATAGCTGAACCTGCTGTTGCTGCTATAACTCCAATTGTACTCCCAAATTGTTCTCTCTTTTCCATAAATACAAAAATAATTATAACTTAATATTTACCAAATAGGATATCTGCAAATTTATAAAAAAACTAATATAAAACAATGAAAAAAAATGAAGATTGAAAAAAGCATGAAACAAAAAATCCCAACAAACATAGTTTGTTGGGATTTTTAAAAGCCCTTCCCAAATATTACAGCAGTTTTGTTGAAGTAGTTGGTTTAGGTGATTTTACCACTAAAATTCTAGCAAAATGCTGAGTGTTATTAGATAAACAGTGAACAATTCCTTTTGGACTTTCTACTAAGTTGTCTTTTTCAACAGCGATAGTTTCATCGCCAACTCGAACATCTACAGTTCCTTCCAAAATGTAAAAAAATACATCTACAGGAGTAATGTGCGGTTTTACTGCTTCCCCAGCTTGAAGCGTAATGTGCATCACTTGAGCATTATCGTAATCATAAAGCTTACGAACATCTACCTTATGAGCTGTTCCAATCACACTTGTTTCTTTAACATTTATTATTTTCATAAAATTATTTTACTTGTTTAATTCATCAATAATTTCTTGAATATCGTCTACACATCCACCACAAACAGTTCCTGCTCCGGTTTCTTCGCCCACTTCTTCTACTGTTTTTAAACCTTTTTCTTGGATTGCTTTAACGATTTCGCTTTTGTATATTTCATTACAGTTACAGATTATTATATCTTCTGACATATTTATAAGTATTAATTAATATTAAATATTTTCATATCTTCTTCAACGCTTGTTAT
>JAQUHH010000316.1 GCA_028683685.1 Bacteroidales bacterium | reverse complement strand
TTTCAAAAAAGCCATAAAGCATCGTTGCGTTGGAAGGAATTCCGCATTGGTGAGCAATTTCATGTATTTTTAACCAATCTTCAGCACCGGTTTTACTGGAACAAATTTGTTTTCTAATTTCAGGATTGAAAATCTCGGCTCCGCCGCCCGGAATAGAATCCAACCCACTCACGATCAACCGCTTTAAACCTTCTTCAAAAGACAAACCCGATTGCGTAATGATATAATCCAATTCTACGGCCGTAAACGCTTTTATATGAAGCTCAGGTTTTTCTTTTTTTAATTGTTCCAACAATCGACAGAAAAAATCCAAATCGTATTTTGGATTAACGCCACCAACAATGTGCAGTTCTGCAATGTCTGCTTTTAATTGACGAACCATTTCCACCATTTCATCAAAACTAAACGACCATCCTGTGCGACTAATTCGCTCTGAAAAGGAGCAAAATTTACAATTATGAATACACCGATTGGTCGGTTCTATATGATAATTTTTGACAAAATATAAAACATTGCCATTCAAACGTTTACGAATTGCATCCGCCACATAAGAAAGCGATGCCAATTCAGCATCTTTAAATAAAATCAGGGCTTCTTTTTCGGAAATTCTTTCCCCATTCAGTGCTTTTTGCAGAATCATGCGAACGGGCTCTTCACAGCTTTGTATCAGTAAGTCATTCATTTTAATCGGTTTAAAGTTGCCATTAATTCAATCGTATCGACCACTCTGTTTGAATAGCCGTATTCATTATCGTACCACGCGATCATTTGAACAAAATTCCCTTTGACCATTTTTGTAGCCAAAGAATCGAAAACAGCACTGTGCGGATTGTTCACCACATCACTTGAAACAATAGGATCAATCGTATATTGCACAATTCCTTTTAGATGAGTTTCGGTTGCCGTTTTAATCAATTGATTAAAACTTTTTACATCTGTCTCTTTTTCAAGGTTTAAGCAAAGCTCAATAAAAGATCCGTCAGGAACAGGCACTCGCGTAGCAAAACCATCAAAAACACCTTTAAACTTAGGCATAATTTCAAAAAGAGCCTGAATGGCCGAAGAGGTTGTGGGGATAATATTGGATGCTGCTCTGGAACGCCTCAATTCGGCATGAGGCGAATCAATAATAGACTGATTGTTTGTATAAGGATGAATGGTGTTTAAAAAACCAGAAGCAACGCCCAAATTATCATCAATCGTTTTTAATAAAGGAGCCAAACAATTAGTGGTGCACGAAGCATTGGAGATGATAGAATGATGCGGTTTGAGTTCATGATCATTAACGCCAATAACCAAACTTAAATCCAAAGGTTCATCCGAAGGACAAGATAAAATTACTTTTTTTGCCCCTGCTTTAAGATGTTTTTCGAGTAAAGCTCTGGTTTTAAACTTTCCAGAAGATTCTAAAATCAAATCTAAACCATATTTTTTCCACGGAATATTTTCGGGGTCTTTTTCGGTGGTGACTGGAATAAAGTTTCCGTTTACAAAAATTCCGTTTTCCCCAATTTTCACATCCGCACTAAACGGTCCGTGGATGGAATCGTACCTTAAAAGATAAACCATTGTTTCTAAAGGCATAGGATCATTGATAAGCGACACCTCAATATTGGGATGCGTTTGCAAAATCCTAAATACAATTTTCCCAATCCGTCCGAATCCGTTGATTCCTAATTTTAATTTCCCTGACATAGTCGTAATTTTAGCTGTATTCGTTTAATTTCAAACAAAATTACAGCTTTTTTCTGCAAGACCATGAAAATATAACAATAGTCTAAACCAATCCCTCACTAATCTCTACAAACAACTGTATATCAACAATTAACAAATGTTATTTTTTCAGGAGAAACAAAAACTGAAACGAATTAAATAACAAAACTCAGAAATATAAAATTGAAAAGCTAGATTTGGTCTACAAAACTATTTATGTAGTTTGAAAAACCAACAAAAAGAGAAGAAAATTCAACAATACTAGATTTTTTTTCAATAAAGACTGGATTTTAATAAATTTTAAAGCCAAACTCAATTCTTTGCTTTCCTAAAATATCTAAAAACCAATATTCAAATTATATTTCTTAGTATTTTTGTCAAAAATAAGATTAATGAGAAGAAAAATTAGCTTTTTTTTACTGACGATAACGCTGTTTGGTTTTGCTGCATGCACAAACTCCCTGTTTTTTGAAAAAGAAATTGTTTTTACTAAAAAAGGATGGAACCGATTTCGTCCCGAAGAGTTTCAATTTGAAATAAAAGATGCCGATAAAAGATACAATATCAGCTTTGAAGTTAAGCTAAATGATTCATTTCGACATTTTAGTTTGCCCATATATTATTCCATTGATGATGGTTCGGGAGTTGAAAATAGATCTGGACGTTTTTCCATGAGAATCAAAGATTTGGAAGAGAACTTTTTGAATCCGGCAGATAAAAATGGAATTTATACATTTGAACAAAACTTTCAAGCAAATAAAAAATTCAACACACCAGGCACGTACACATATAAACTCGAACAAGGAACATCAAATTATGATTTAGAAGGAGTTGTATCAATACGATTTTTTGTAAATTAGCAAAATAAAGTAATTAGCTTGCACTCCTGATGTTCAAAAACAAATACTACGATCAGATTTTTCCGACCCTCCAAAATTTACCGGCAAAACCGGGAATTTATCAGTATTTTGATAAAAAAAACACCATTATTTATATTGGCAAAGCCAAAAATCTAAAAAAACGAGTTCTCTCCTACTTTCAAAAAGAACCCGTAGGCTCAAAACTTAAAATGCTGGTTCGGAAAATTGCCGAAATCAGGTACATCGTAGTGGATACCGAAATTGACGCTCTATTGTTGGAAAACAACCTCATCAAAAAATATCAACCCAAATACAATATTCTCCTCAAAGA
>JAQUHH010000315.1 GCA_028683685.1 Bacteroidales bacterium | reverse complement strand
GACAAAGGCATTCAAATCTATTTTTTTACTGGAAATCACGACATGTGGGTGCGGGATTATTTTAAAAAAGAACTTGGAATTAAGGTTTTAAACAAACCCGAAACATTCCTTATAAATGGCCTAAAAACATTTGTCGGACATGGCGACGGGCTTGGTCCAAGGGATATTGGATACAAAATATTGAAACGGATTTTTGAATGCAAAACAAATCAATGGCTTTTTGCTCGTTTGCATCCAAATTTTTCTTTCTGGCTGGCCCAATATCTTTCTCGTAAAAGCAGAGCTGCCAACGCTTCCAATGATGAAATATACCATGGTGACAATAAAGAGTTTTTGATTCTTTTCATCAAAGAAATAATCAAAAAAGAGAATTTTGACTATTTTATTTTCGGACATCGACACCTTGCCCTTGAAATGGATATTGATAAACAAACAAAATATATCAACACAGGCGATTGGATTCGTATATTTAGCTACGCCGAAACAGAAGATAACGGCATTCGATTAAAGTATTTTAAGGATTAGAAAAACATTTTCAAACATCCTTTTGTTATAGTATTGTATTTAAAAAACGAAAAAGATGAAATTTGTAGGAGCTCACGTCAGTGCAGCGGGAGGCGTTGAAAATGCGGTTCTCAATGCGCATACGATTGGTGCAAAAGCATTTGCCCTTTTTACTAAAAATCAACGTCAGTGGGTGGCTCCCCCTTTGAGCCAAAAAAGCATCGCTAGTTTCAAGGAATTATGCGAAAAACACGAATATCAACCATTTCAAATACTTCCACACGACAGCTATTTAATAAATTTGGGACATCCAGAAATTGAAGCTTTAGAAAAATCGAGAACTGCTTTTTTGGATGAACTTCAAAGATGCGAACTATTGGGATTAGATCGCCTAAACTTTCATCCAGGAAGTCATCTCAATAAAATAGATGAAGAAACATGTTTAAAAACCATTGCCGAATCGATAAACCTGAGTTTGGATAAAACCAAAGGTGTCACCGCCGTCATTGAAAACACAGCGGGACAAGGAACCAATTTAGGTCACACTTTTGAGCAAATTGCTTTTATAATGGATCATGTTGAAGACAAATCCAGAGTTGGAGTTTGCATTGACACCTGTCATAGTTTTTCGGCGGGATACGACCTCTCAAATGCTGAAGCTGCAGAAAAAACATTTGCTCATTTCGAGAAGCTAATTGGATTTAAATATCTGAAAGGCATGCACATGAACGACTCTAAAAAAGCTTTTGGAAGCCGTGTAGACCGCCATGAAAGCATTGGAGAAGGAACAATAGGAACCGACGTTTTTAAATATATTATGAACGATTCCCGTTTTGACAACATTCCACTGATTTTGGAAACGCCCAACGAGGAAATTTGGCCTGAAGAGATTAAAATGCTCTATTCATATATAAATCCATCTAAATAATTCGTTTACTATACATTCAACACCTAAGTGAATTAGAAATAATAAAATACTTGGTTCTGTGTTAAAAACTCGCTAAGAGCATATTATTACTTATAAATAAAATATCTTTGCAAGCGACAATGCATTGATGTACAATATATGAAAAAAAAATTTAGACTTTTTCTGTTCTTGCTAATTATGAGCAATTTGTCTTTTGTCCAATCACAAATTGTGACGGGTCGCCAGAAGAAATCTACCAAAACGGTCAGCGAAGCAAAAAGCCCTTTTAAAAATGCCCGCCGTGGTGGCAGAGAAACTCTTCCCTCAGGACTAAAAGACAAAAAAATAAACATTGGTTTTGGAGTCGGAATTGCAAATCCTGGAATGGATTTAAAAGTGGAAGAATATGCTAGCTTAGGTCTGACGGGAAACGTATATGCACATTATCTTCTGAAGGGAAGCCCAACAATTGGTTTGGGAATCTATTCCAATTATCTGATTTTTCCTGTTCATAACCGAAATTACACTTTGCGCTACAAACACCCAGAATCCGTAACAACACCAATGTGGTCCATTAATTCATTGATGGCCTCATGTCTGTTCAATTTTACCATTGAAGAGCGTGTGAGTGCCCAATTAATGAGCAATGTTGGAATCATTTATACTCAAATTCCACAAACCACGGTAAAACATGCAGATACTGCTTTGGTTGCAGGATTAGGATACCAACTGGTAGATTATCAATTTGCAAATGCAAACAGTTCAAATATCGGTTTCTCGGCATTGGTTAACTTTCATTTCGCGTATGCTCTTTCTCGTCACGTAGAAGTTAAAGCAGGGGTTGAATGGCAATACATGCGAATTTCGTACATGCGTGAATGGTACAAACCAGAAGTCAAACAAGAAGAGGTTTTTCGTCAATTTCAAAGCTTGAATGGCGTAATTGGATTGTCGATAAATTTTTAAACGATGTTCAAACACTCTTAAACACAGCATAAAATGAAAAATTTGAATAATATAAAAAGACTGTTTTTTATATTCAGTATTGTAACAATTGGATTATCCATATTGAATGCATGCAAAAAAGACGATAAAACAATTCAAGTTTCGGGAACTGTAACCGATGCGTCTGGCAATAAGATTGAAGGCGTAACCGTCAACTTGCAAGGAACTATTTTACAAGGTGGCGCCTACTCTTCCAGTTTTTCGGACATTGAATCTGCCAAAACAGATGCAAATGGTTTTTATGAAATTAATACAGACTGGCAAACAGTAGGTAAATATAAAATTACACTTTTCAAGTATAATTACTTTGAAAATTCTAAAGAATATATTGCAGATGATATTCCCATAGGCAGCGAAGTGACAAAAAACTTAAACATTCATCCCATAGCATGGATAAAAATTATAGTAAACAACACCGATCCTTACGATAATAGCGACCGAATTTCTTTTAAATACGATTCGGAAGACACGCCAGTTTGCTCAGATTGTTGCAAC
>JAQUHH010000042.1 GCA_028683685.1 Bacteroidales bacterium | reverse complement strand
AGTAGAAGCTCAAAGGCTGAATCAAACGGTCAAAAACAAAAAATTGTGCAACATACAATTGAGGCTCATCGTTTAATTTAAGATAAAACTTATCAAGATTATGAGATTCTTCAATTTCTTCGGTTGATTTTTTATAGTCTGTGATTAACAACTCAGGTTGGTGATACATTTTTGCCACGGTCACCTTTCCATCAACATCAGTTAATGTGAGTGTATAAAAATGATAAAAGGACAAAGAATCAAGATAATTTTGATTTAAATTTTTCGCAATCGCTTCATATTTAATACTTCTAAAAGCAGAAACATGGTCAAAAACAGTAATGGTATCATAATCTGGAACAATTTTCCCGGAAGCCAAATGTGTAAGCTGGAATGTTCTACTTCCTGATTTTGTAACCAAAAATGATTCTTCCGGCTCGAGGATATTCTCATGTTTAATTTCTTGGATCTGTGGCAATCTTGTTTTGAAAACAGTATGATCACGCCAATCGCTTTCGTATGCAGAATAACGAGGCGAAACAAAGCCTCTAAAACCAGGCAAATAGACTATAAATGCTTGCGAAGCACCATCCATGAGCATAACGTTTCCATCACTGGCCATATTGGGTTCGCCCATATAATAGGTTTTTGTCAACTTTTCGCGTTCAAATAATTTAATTCCCCAAAAATCGACAATGTGTTTTTTTTGATAAATTTCTACTTTTGTAGAAACTACTGCCAAACGCTTAATGATATTATCATGAGCCGCTTTTTGAATGGGTGCCCAAACAGCGATATGTTCCATGGTGAAAAGCAACAAATTGATGTTGTCGATATTGGCAATATGCGTTTCATTGACCATCCAGATGCCATCCGAATTTTTTGTCAATAATACTTGATTGTCTATCTTATCTGCTAAAAATATTTTGGTAACCGAAGCCGTATCATTGATTGCAAAATTTTTGTTTGCCCCTTTCAAAGTTCCTGATTTTGAATTAAACATCACTAAAAAAAGTGCAATTAATCCCAAAAGAAGGACTCCGAGTAACAATTGTATATTTCTTTTTTTCATCTTCAAATATTTTTTTTTTAGATTAACGAGAATATTTATATTTTCTATAATAAAGCATTGCTAATGCCAAGATAAAAATAACAAGCAATGGCATAACAATATTAAACACTTGCCAATAAGTTTTGTTTTTTGACAATTTGGTTTTATCCAATAATCTCAACTTAATTTCTCTTGCCCTAACTTGCATTAAATCTTCGTCGCCCAATAAATAATTAATGGCATTCAACAAAAACTCTTTATTTCCGAAGGTGAGTTTTGAGTATCTATCGTATCCCAGAGGCAAAGGACCTTGCTGGTCAACTTGATTTTTAATAATATCTCCATCGGCAACAAAAATCATTTTTGCAGGTTTTCCATGGCTCACATATTGAATCATTGAAGAGGTGTCGAACTCGGCCGATACGCGCCCTTCAAACAATGATTTGAATTCTCCTTCAACCAGAACAGAAACGGGCAAATAACGATACGCAAACTCCCTGTCGTCGGGTTTTGTTTTCAATATATTTAAATTTATAATGATCGGGGCCTGAACAATTTTGGTATACATCGAAGAGGTCAGTAATATCTCTTTTTTAAGAGGCATAGATCCAACGGTATCAATACTACTGATAAACTCAGATTTGATTGCGTTTACATTTTTGACAATTGGATGATCCAAAATGGGCGTAATAATTGGAAAATAAAACCAAGGAATAAATTGCTGATTGGGTAAGTTTCCCATTTTCCCGGTGATGATAGGAATGGGTAAAGCATTCATATCTTGCAATAAATTTGTATTCATCCGAACTCCATAACGGAAAAACATATCATCAAGATTTAAATCGTTAATAATCCCTATGGTTTCGGCAGCCCCTTGCAAACTGTCCATGCTTGCAAACACGGGGTCGACAAGCCATAGAATGCTTCCGCCTCTCATGACATGTTGGTCGATGATAAATTTATTTTTTTCCGAAAAAGGTTTGGAAGGTTTTGCGATAATCAACAGGTCAAATTTATTCCATGTAACGACGTTTCCATTGATGGAATCGTATTCAAAATGTCGCAAAGCGTTCACTTTTCCGTCCAATTCAACCCTTTCTACCAGATAAAACTCCTGCAATTCCCGAGTAATATCGGCAACTTCGAGCAAGTCAAGCTCACCATGGCCTTCAACAAAACCGATGGAAGGTTTATTTTTTCGAGATAACTTATTGATAACTGAGGTAATATTATATTCCAAATTTTGGATTGAAATATTCATAATCTCATCGGGTGGAATATTAATATTTGAAGAGAGCAATTGAAGCGGAAATTCACGCTGTTTGTACGCGACCAATGCTCCTGGAAAAATCACTTGTGTTTTCACACCGTCAACTTTTCTATCTTGAAGTTGCGTAGGTTGCAGCCCCTTGCGCGCCAATTCATTGTAGATGGCTCGCATTTCGCTGTCGTCTCTGCCTTCTGAAGGATCGATAAATTCATACTGAATATTGTCCGAATAAGCTCTATATTCATCCAGTAACTCACGGGTTTCCTTGGCTAATCTTTTAAAACTTGCAGGATAATCGCCTTTTAGATAAACTTTAAAATAGACTACATCATCCAGTTCTTTTAAGATGTTTTTGGTTGATTTTGATAAAGAATATCTTTTTTCAGCCGTTAAATCGACACGAAAAAAACAAAAATAACCAATTATATTTACAATGACAATCAATAAAAGTGACAAAATAAAATGAGAAACATTGAGTCTTTTCAAGTTAAATTTGGGTACTTTATTTGTTTTTAGATCCTCTTTCATGATTATTATTTTCAAAAATTAGATTAATCAATTATTCAACACATTGCTATAGACGAATTACCATTTTCTACCTTGCAATGACAATCGCGCCAGCATCAATGATATCGTAATAACGCTAAAGAAATATATCACATCTCTTGAATCGACCACCCCACGACTTATAGAAGAGTAATGATGGCTTATTCCTAGACTTTTAACGAACAAAGAAGATTTTCCAAAAAAGTCTAAAGAGTAGATAAACTCAAATCCCAAATACATAATTAGGCACATAAAAACGGATAGAATAAAAGCCACAATTTGGCTGTCCGTCAGAGATGACATTAATATTCCGATAGAAACAAAAACTCCACCCAGCATAAACAAACCAATGTAGGACCCCCACATGCCGCCTTGGTCGATATTTCCTTTGGGATAACCCAAATGATAAACAGTATAGAAATAGAATAAGGTGGGCAATAAAGCCACAAACAACAATGTCCAGTATGCCAGGAACTTAGCCAAAACAATTTGCCAATCGGTCAAAGGTTTTGTAAGTAACAACTCAATGGTTCCCGTTCTTTTTTCTTCGGCAAATGATTTCATGGTAAGTGCCGGAATTAAAAAAAGGAAAACAAAAGGAGCCAACATAAAAAGTCCATCAATATTGGCATAACCAAATTCCAACACATTGAAATCCAATGGAAAAACCCATAGAAAAAGTCCTGTAATAATCAGGAAAACACCAATTACGATATATCCGATTAATGAACTCAAAAAACTTAAAATTTCACGTTTATAAAGAGCCAACATACTTATAGGGGTTTGAAATTAAAGGTTTAACTTAAAAACTTTTGAATAATATCTTCCACAGAAATACCTTCCGCTTCAGCTTTGTAATTTTTCACCAAACGATGTCTTAAAATAGAAGGAGCAACCGCTTTAATATCATCGATATCTGGAGCGTGTTTTCCACTGATAACAGCATGACAACGTGCTGCCATTATCAAATTCTGAGAAGCTCTTGGACCGGCACCCCAAGCAAGATAATCATTTGCCCAAGAATGAGCCAATTTGGTTCCCGGACGTGTTTTTGTGGAAAGATCTACGGCATATTGATAGACATTATCTACAATTGGTATTTTCCGTAAAAATTCTTGAAAATAAATCACTTCTTCAACCGACAGAACAACCTCTGGTTCAGGCAAATACTTAGTAACTGTATTTTTAACAATTTGAATTTCCTCTTCTACCGAAGGATAATCCAAAATTATATTGAACATAAAACGGTCGAGTTGAGCTTCTGGTAGCGGATACGTTCCCTCCTGTTCAATAGGATTTTGAGTTGCTAGAACAAAAAATGGATTGGGCAAGTTATGTGTTTTTCCAGCGATGGAAACGGAACGTTCTTGCATCGCTTCCAAAAGAGAAGATTGAGTTTTAGGAGGCGTTCTATTAATTTCATCAGCCAAAACAATGTGTGCAAAAACGGGTCCTTTAATAAATTTAAAATTTCTATTTTCATCCAAAATTTCTGTTCCCATAATGTCCGAAGGCATTAAATCGGGCGTAAATTGAATGCGATTAAAAGACAATCCAAGGCATTTTGCCAAAGTTGTAATCATCAACGTTTTTGCTAAGCCAGGAACACCAACCAAAAGAGCATGACTTCTACAAAATATAGAAACGATAACATCTCTTATCACGTCATCTTGACCAATAATAACTTTAGAAACTTCCGATTTTAAGATTTCATATTTATTTCTAAATGCCTTAATTGCTTCAGCATCATTTTCAAATTGTATCATAGTTTGAGTTCGCTTCGTTTATTTAATCCATTTGTTGTCAAAATCGCATTCATTATAAGGAGCTTTGACTTTAATATAAGTACTTGAAATTTTTTCGTTCATCCATTTTTCGATAATTTCGGCTTTTTTATTTTCCAGAGAAGCATTTTGAATTTTATCATAATCATCTCTCAGGTTAGCTGTGTGAGGAGGACTAATATTTTTGAGGTAGACCAAACGATATGCATTTTTCCCATCTTCAGTCGTCATTGGAAGAGGTTTGGTAATTTCACCCATTTTTAATTTTTCCACGGCATAAATAAGAGATTTATCCAAATGTTCAGCTTCAAACTTAGCCGTTCCTGAGTATTGATTAATCATGGTTCCACCCGATTTTTTGGAAGGGAAATCAGAGAATACCATGGCCGCAGAATCGACTGATATTTGTTTGTTTACGATCAATGTATAAACACTATCCAGCAAAAGTTTAGAAGCCATAATTGTTTCTGTGGATGGTTTTGGTTGAAGGAGCAGATGTCGAACATTGATTAATTCACCCCGACGCTCGATTAATTGAAGGATATGAAAACCTGCTTTAGTTTTAACGATGGGTGAAATTTCGCCAGGCTTAAGAGAAAAAGCGGCGGATTCAAATTCGGGATACATATCACCCCGAGCAAAGAAACCCAGCTCCCCTCCTTTTGACATACTTCCTGGATCATCAGAATAGAGAACGGCTAAAGTTGTAAAACTCTCTCCTTTTAGAATTCTATTTCTAAATTCATTTAATTTTTCACGAGCATCCAACAACTCTTTATCACTTATTTGAGAAATTTTGACAATTTCCTGCAACTCATATTCAGCAGGAACCAGAGGCAAACTATCGGGATGGATACTCTCAAAATAAGCTTTCACCTCCCCTGGCGTTACAACCACTTTTTCAGTAATTTTTTGTTGCATAATTTCCGATAATAGCTGATCTTTAACAGGGTCTTTTAGTTCCTCTTTAATTTCGGTATACGATTTTTTATAATACTCTTCTAACTTTGTTCTCGAACCAAATTGTTGTATAAAATATCTCAAATTTCGTTCAATTCTCTCATCCACTTGCTCTTCGGAAACAATAACACTATCGACCATTGCTTGATTGACCAAGAGTTTTTGAAACATCATATTTTCGAGCAAATTACATTTCAAAAGCAATCCTCCTTCGGCAATTCCATATTGCATTTTAACTTGCAAATATTGACTTTCAATATCCGAATGAAGAATGTAGTTTTTTCCAACCACAGCCACTACTTCGTCAATAATAACCCCATTCTGATTTTGAGCTGTCAAAATGAAAGATACGAATGTGAGTAAAAAAACGAATGTTGTTTTAATTTTTTTCATAGTAAATTATTCATAAGTAGTATAAGTTCCAGCACTTGTTGCTGAAGAATAAATTTGTTGCTGTAAAGAATCCAATAAAAATATTTTTCTTTGTTGTAAAATAATCATTTTAATATTCTCTTTTTCGTAAGCCAAAGGAGACATTTCGTCTTTAATTTTAATTTCTTTCACCAAAACAAAATATTCGTAATTAGCATCGGATAATTCAAAACGTTTGGATGTAAGTGTGGAACCTTTTTGAAGAACATTCCCAAATGGAATCTCTTTAATAACATCATCATACATTAACCAAACAGAATCATCTAAGAAAAAATTTTCAGCATGTTCATTACAAATGCGTTCCAATACAGGCAAATCTTTAGAGTTCGTAGAAAATAATAAACGCTTAACTTGTTCTTTTAGTGCATTTGATTTTGAAATTTCCATCTTTACAAATCGAAGTTTCAGAATATTTGTTTTTAATTCAAAATCATATGTATTTGAATTATAAAAACTCGAAATTTCATCATCAGTAACCATTGTATCAATATGATTTAAAACCCATTTTTTTTCAAATTCAAAGATAAGCAAGGTTTTTCGATACTCTTCAATCTGACGTGAAATATCTTTTTCTTGTTCATTCAAATAATTATTTGCTTCAGAAAGCATTAATTCCGATAGTATCCACTGACGAATCTCACTTTGAACAATGACTGTACTATCTTTGGCAGAAATATCCTCTGGCAAATCCAACATTAGGTCGGAATAATAAAGCGTTTTGTTGCCCACTTTTGCCAAAGGAATTTCATCCTTTGACGAAGAGCAGGCAACAAAAATAAAATTGACAAACAAAAATATTATTATTCTATTTTTCAAATTATAGGATCTCAATTTTTAGTAAAAACACTTTCAAAAACAGATTTGTCAACTGTATATTTATAAGAATTACGAAGTGATTTTATCCATTCTTTTTCAAGATAATTTTGATATTCAGAAATTACAATTCCTTTAATTTCATTCAAAGATTTTGGTTCCATTTCATATACTTTGCTAATGTGAGCAATATTGTATTCACCATTTGTAAAAACAATATCCGAAACTCCTGATTTCCATTCAAAACTATCAATAACAGCATTATCGCCTTTGGCATACAAACCACTTTCGATTTCTACAATATTATTTTTTTTGTTCAAAACCTCAACAATTTCTTGAGCAGGAATATTTTTTGCCAACAAAGAATTAATTTTTTTGATGCTCTTTTTCGCAGATTTCTCATCGTTAAATTTAAAAATAGTAGCATCTACACGCTTAGGATGTTGATAATTATGCTTGATATCTTCATAAAAATCTTGAAGTCCAACCGTATCTTTAACAGCCTTTGACCAAACCATTTGATCTGTTAATTCAAATAAGAGGATACCATCGCGATACTCTTTCATCAAATCACGAAACTCTTTATGTTTTTCAGCCAAGCGACTATCTTCATAATCCATTATTATTTCATCTATCCATTTATCATATTTTGCATGAGCTAAAGTTTTGATATTTTCTGTTTTAGCATCGCCTTGATTTTTCTGCAAATATTGAGCAAAATCAGATTGAGAATAGGATTTATTTCCAAAACTAATGAATGGTCGATTTAACTTAGAAGCTTTTTCTGAAGACCAATTTCCTGTCAAGAAAGAAGTATCCAAAGTAGCAATAACAGCATCCAAAGCTTTGGCATCTGAAACGAATTTATATTCCTCTTTTAAACGATTAATAAAAGCATCTTTGCTTTTATTGGAACGAATATCGCGAGCAATTTTCATTTTTAGTTCATTTTTACTTTCCTCAAATGAAGGAACTCCTTTATAATCAAGAAGTTTAATAAAATGATAACCATACATTGTTTGAACGGCCTTTGAAATCTCATTTTTCTTCATTCCATAGATTGCACTTACAAATTCTGGCACCATGCGGTTTGGACCAAACCATGGCAACAAGCCACCTTTTGGAGCAGAGCCTTTATCATCCGAATATTCTTTCACTAAATCTTCAAAAGGGACCTTATTATCTATTTTTTGTTGAATTTCTTGAATTGTCTTTTCACGCTTTTGAATTATTTCAGGGGTATCATCTGGTTTAGTAACCAAAAGTAAATGAGCTACTTGAATTCTCCCCATGGCTTTTTGTTTATCAGTAACCATAACAATATGATATCCAAAAGAGGAACGAATTGGCATCGAAACTTGTCCAACAGGATTTGAATAAGCAGCCGTTTCAAAAGGATAAACCATGTCAAAAACGGTAAAATATCCCAAATCACCTCTATTTCCTTTCACTGGAGGGCGACCTGCAATAATCTGATCCCGTGCCGATGGATCTTCTGAAATTTCAGCGGCAACTTTGCCAAAATCTTCGCCACCAACAATGCGTTTACGAGCATTCATTATCTTATTCCATGCAGCCAAACTATCTTTAGGTGAAGCATCTTGATCTACACGAATTAAAATATGGGAAGCACGAACATCCGATTTTGAACGATCATAAGCTTCATTCAAAAGATTATCATTTACATCTTTATCTATTAAAAAAGGCTGAGCAAGTTGCTTCCGATACCCTTCTAGCTCAGAGATAAAAGAGGATGCAGTATCCAATTTTAACCGACCTGCTTCCTTCACTTTCAGCTTGAAATTAATAAATAAATCTAAGTATTCTTCCAAATCTTTACGATTAATTTCTTCATTTTTAGCAGTATTATTTTTATTATAAACTGCCAAGAAATCAGCCAATGTGATTTTTTCATCATTGATGGTTAGCAAAACAGGTTCCGCTTTGGTAATATTTTGAGGGTTAAGCTCTATTTGAGTTTTAGAATTTACCGAAGTTTTGGTTATTGGCTTCGTTTTCTGACCATAAATAACTTGTCCTTGAAAAGCAATCAACAAAAGAAAAAGCAACAATTTTGTTTTCATATTATATTTTTTGTGTTATTATATTTGATTTAATTTTATCTAGAATAATTTGGAGCTTCCCGAGTAATAATAATATCGTGAGGATGGCTCTCCAAAATACCAGCATGAGAAATTTTAATAAATTTAGCATCTCTTTTTAAAGCATCCACATTTTTACAACCCGTATATCCCATTCCGGCACAAAGTCCACCGACCATTTGGTGAATTACTTCTGACAATGTACCTTTAAAAGCGACCCTACCAACGATACCTTCGGGAACTAATTTTTTGATATCATCTTCAGCATCTTGGAAATATCTATCTTTTGAACCTTTTTGCATGGCTTCCACAGAGCCCATTCCGCGGTAAGTTTTATATTTTCTTCCTTCGTAAATAATTGTTTCACCCGGAGATTCATCTACTCCAGCAAACAGCGAACCTGCCATTATTGTACTGGCTCCAGCTGCTAAAGCTTTTACAATATCGCCGGTATAACGGATACCACCATCTGCAATAATTGGAACACCTGTGTCGTTTAATGCTCTTGACACTGCATAAATTGCAGCTAATTGAGGCACTCCAATGCCTGCAATAATACGAGTAGTACAAATAGAACCGGGTCCAATTCCCACTTTCACAGCATCAACACCGGCTTTTACTAAATCACGTGCAGCTTCTGCAGTGGCAATATTTCCAACCACAACTTCCATGTTTGGATATTTATTTTTAACTCTTCGAGTTGCTTCCAAAACTCCTTTTGAATGTCCATGAGCAGTGTCAATAACCAAAGCATCCACTCCTACACGAATCAATTCATCGCAACGCTCCATAAGATCAACAGAAACACCTACTGCGGCTGCAACACGTAAACGGCCCGTAGCATCTTTGCAAGCATTTGGGCGAGTTTTTATTTTAATAATATCTTTATATGTAATTAAACCCACCAATTGTCCACCATCGTTAACAACAGGCAGTTTTTCGATTTTATATTCTTGTAAAATATCAGCCGCTTTTTCAAAAGTTGTAAATTCTCGAGTAGTAATGACATTGATGGTCATTATTTCGGAAATTTTCCGCTCCATATTACGCTGAAAACGCAAATCTCTATTGGTCACAATGCCAATTAATTTTCTATTTTCATCTACAATGGGAATTCCGCCAATTTTATACTCTGCCATTAGGCTTAGAGCATCTCCTACAGTAGCATCTTTGGTGGTCGTAATAGGATTGACAATCATTCCATTTTCAGCCCTTTTCACCTTTGTAACTTCTTCCGCCTGAGCCTCAATAGACATATTTTTATGCAAAACGCCAATTCCTCCTTCTTGTGCCATGGCAATTGCCATATCAGATTCAGTAACAGTATCCATCGCAGCAGATACTATTGGAACTTTCAACGATATATTTCTAGTAAAAAACGTACTTGTATCTACCTCTCTTGGAAGCACTTCACTATAAGCAGGAACTAAAAGAACATCATCATAAGTTAAGCCTTCTCCCAAAAACTTATCTTTTTCAAAATCAAACGTCATATTATATGTGTTTTAAAATGCAAATGTATAAAAAATCATCGTAGCTAAATTCAAAAAAATGTTAAGTAGATTTTTAATTAAGTTTGTTTATAATTGTTGAAAAATTACACATATCAATCAAAGAAAAATCTTTATTAAATTATTCATGATATTCAAGAAAAAAACACTTCATTATTTTTTACAATCATAAAAATGGAATAAATACTTCCCTAATAATATTAATAATACAACATTTTCGTATAACATTGCTCTCTTATTATTACTTTTGCAAATAAAAACAACATGACATTTTTTGAAAATACAAACCATGCAGAACTTTCGGAAATTGGCGAATTTGGACTGATTGACTTAATTGATAAGTCGTTTGAAATCAAACATAAAGAAACAAACAAAGGAATTGGAGACGATGCAGCCGTGGTCGATTTTGGAGGAAAAAAAACCTTAATCACAACAGATATTTTAACGGAAGGAGTTCATTTTCATCTCTCCTATTCTCCCCTAAAACATCTGGGATACAAAGCAGTAGCGGTGAATTTATCGGATATTTGTGCCATGAATGGAACGCCCAAGCAAATAACTGTTGGAATTGCACTTTCAAGTAAATTTTCCATGGATGCCATCGAAGAATTAATGCTTGGGATGAAACTTGCTTGCGAAAAATACAATATTGATTTAATTGGAGGAGATACCACCTCAAGTGCTGCTGGATTATTTATATCTATCACTGCCATTGGCTCAGCAAAAGATTCCGACATTACTTATAGAAGTGGTGCCAAAAAAGGGGATTTAATTTGTGTGAGTGGCGATTTAGGTGGAGCATATGCAGGATTATTAGTGCTCGAACGTGAACGTATCGTTTTTGAAGCCAATCCGAATGAACAGATTGACTTAACCCCATATGACTATATCGTTCAAAGACAACTTAAACCAGAACCAAGAACGGATATTGTTGAATTGTTGCAAAAAAACAAGATTAAACCAACTTCTATGATTGATATTTCTGACGGATTAGCATCAGAAATTAAGCATATTTGCAAACAATCTGAATTGGGTTGTCGCATTATGGAAGATAAAATTCCAATTGATTTGCAAACGGAAAATATATTAAAAGAATTAAATATTGCTCCTACCACCGGAGCCCTTAATGGAGGAGAAGATTACGAACTGCTTTTCACCGTTAAGCAATCTGATTATGAAAAGATTAAAGACCTAACAGAAGTTTCCATTATTGGATATATGACCGAAAAAGAGGAAGGTATTTATCTTATAACAACCGATAACAAAGTTATAGAAATTCAGGCTCAAGGTTGGGATGGATTGAAAAAGGAAGTAGAAAGTTCCGAATTATAAAAATCTACGATTTTGTATGCATTAAAAAAATCCTCAAAAAATTACTAAATCATAGATTTATTATTCTATAGGGATAAAAGATTAAAAGTTACAAATTCCTCTTACACAAAATTTAGGGCATTTCGACAATTCGATTCGGTTAAGATTCACCGCTTCGTTTAATGCGTCATTTCGCTATATTTATCTTACGTACAATTAGGGGAAACACCCTTTTTCCTGACTTCGACACTTTTTTTAAATCATTTTACAAACACCAATTAATCAATTATTTAGAGAACTTAATTCAACGAAATGGGTGAATCGGTTTATTTAAATCCAAAAAATAAATATCAAATGAATTGATTTTGTCATAAAATTTGCAACATCGAAGCAAATTTTTCGCCAAAATCATTTATACTTTTTAACATCAAACCCCGCATTTCATGCGGGGCTATT
>JAQUHH010000041.1 GCA_028683685.1 Bacteroidales bacterium | reverse complement strand
GACACCAAATGTAAGGAGACCCGCAATCGCAAATAAAGCAATTAATTTTTTCATAGTTTTAATTATTGATTATTACGTTTAGTTTAAACTTTATTTTATTTATTTTATTGTATTTATATTCAATTTTCTTTGCGGAGAGAATGGGATTCGAACCCATGGAACGCTTTCGACGTTCACACGCTTTCCAAGCGTGCGCCTTCAGCCACTCGGCCATCTCTCCTATTTTGAAACGACTTTTTTAAAAAAACAGTCGTTTCAGCCTGCTAATGTACAAAAAAATATTTATTCACAAATATCTTTTTTATTTTATCTACATATCAATTGTCATTTCTCCTCTTAGTGGCGTTTTAAAAAGTGCTGTCACTCTTAGCACATCTGTCTCTTTGCCAAATAGATACATCAGTTTTGCAACCGCCGATTCGGTCGTAATATCAAATCCGCCAATAACACCAATTTCTTGTAATTTTTTTCCAGTTTCGTATTTTTCCATTTGAACACTCCCCTTTTTGCATTGCGTGACGTTTATTATCAAAATGTTTTTCTCAATAGCATGTTCAAGTTCTTTTATAAACAATTCATCTGTTGGTGCATTTCCTGATCCATAAGTTTCCATTACAATGGCTTTTAATCCTGAAGTTTCAACAACAGAACGAATCATATTTGGATGAATGCCTGGAAATAGCTTTAGCACTACAACATTATTATCTAAAGTTTTTATTACGGACAATTTTTTCTGAGTTCGTTTTAATATGGCATCCTTATTATATTTGATTTCAATTCCAATTTCTGCCAATATTGGATAATTGGGAGAAAGAAAGGCCTCGAAGTGTGATGCATTATTTTTAAAAGTCCGGTTGCCTCTATAAATTTTATTTTCAAAACAGATGCTAACTTCTGGAACAACAGCTGTTTCATTAATATATGAAGCCGCTACCTCAATGGCATTGATAATGTTTCTTCGTCCGTCGGTTCGAATGACTCCCAATGGCAATTGCGAGCCGGTTAAAACCACTGGCTTATTCAGATTTTCGAGCATAAAGCTCAATGCTGACGCGGTATAAGACATAGTATCGGAGCCATGCAAAACCACAAAACCATCATATTTTTCGTAGAATTTTTCGATGCATTCTGCCAATTCTATCCAAAATTTTAAATCTACATTTGAAGAGTCAATTAATACCGGGAAAGTATAAAAATCTATTTGATGTTTTAAAAATTTCAATGTAGGAACATGTGCATAAATATCTTCAAAATTAAATGGTTTGAGAGTACCACTAATCTCATCTTTCACCATTCCTATAGTTCCACCAGTGTATATGACCAGTATTTTCTTTCCCATAATCCTATTCGTCTTTTATTTTGAATAATGTAATTGCATTTTGTGTTGTTATTTTTGCAATAGTTTCGATATTAGTGTCAAAAAGCTCTGCCATTTTACTGGCAATCAGCGGAATATAACTGCTTTCGTTGCGTTTCCCCCGATAGGGAACGGGAGGTAAAAATGGAGAGTCTGTTTCCAATACAAAATGTTTGAGCTGAAATTGTTTAACAATGCTTGGCAGAGTGCTTTTTTTGTAGGTTAGCGGTCCGCCAATACCCATCAAAAAACCCATTTCTACAATTTGTTTGGCGTTTTCGTAATCTCCCGAAAAACAGTGAAATATTCCTTTTAAATTTTGATTTTTAAACGTTTGTAAGACTTCAAAAATTTCTTTGTGTGATTCTCTGGCATGCACAATTAGAGGTTTATCCATTTCTATTGCCCATTGTGCATGAATTTCCAAGGAATCTTGTTGTTCTTTCAAAAATGTTTTGTCCCAATATAAATCGATCCCTGTTTCGCCAATTCCCTTTACCAAGTTTTCATGTTCGTGAAGCATTTTTTCAATGATTGAAATTTGCTGCAAATAATCACTTTTGACACTTGTTGGATGCAAAGCAAGCATTGGAAAAACCTGATTTGGAAACCGTTGAGCAAGTGCAAGCACCGATTCAATCGTTTGAACATCAATATTGGGAACAAAAAGATATTTCACTCCTTCATCAAAAGCACGTTGAATAGCCTCAGTGCGGTCAGCATCAAAAGCATTTAAATATATATGTGTATGAGTGTCTGCAAAAATCATGGGACAAAAGTAATCGTTTTTTAACTCATACACTTTTTGTTTTGTATGAATTTCAAAAACTTAAGATTTTGTTGCTTTTATAAAGCATTTTCTTCTGTGGGAAAAAGAACTTTCGGTTTAAATGTTTTGGCTTCTTCCAAATCCATAAATCCGTATGCTAATATAATTACAATATCGTTTACTTGGACTTTGCGAGCTGCAGGTCCATTTAAACAAATAGTTCGAGAATTGCGTTTGCCTTTTATTACATATGTTTCCAAACGTTCGCCGTTGTTGATGTTGACAACATGAACTTTTTCGTTTTCAATCAAGCCCACTGCATCCATGATGTCTTCATCAATGGTAATGCTGCCAATGTAATCAAGATTGGCTTCCGTAACACGGATGCGATGAATTTTTGATTTTAAAACTTGAATTTGCATTTTGTTTTTTATTTATTGAGTAACAATGATATTATCTATTAAACGAACTTTGCCAAGCCATATTGCAATAAGTCCAACAGTTAGCGGTTTTTGCACATTTGTAATTTCAAAAGAATTGGGTTCTACCCACTCAAAATATTCCAAACTAAATTCTTTGTGCTTTTCAAAGGTGTTTTTTACAAACATTTTCGACTCTTCTACCGATTTATTTTTTAAAATATCGGCAGCCTGCTTTAATGTTTGATAAATAATAGGTGCGAGTTTTCGTTCAGAATCCAATAAACGTTTGTTTCTAGAACTCATTGCCAAGCCATCTGATTCACGAATGATTTCACATGGAATGATTTCAATGGCATGATTCTTTTGTTCGACAAGCGATTTAATGATTTGCAGTTGCTGAAAATCTTTTAATCCAAAATAGGCTTTGTCTGGATTTACAATATTAAACAAACGATGAACAACAACGGCTACACCATAAAAGTGTCCAGGACGAAAAGCACCTTCCAGGTTTGTTTCTAAATTTCCAAATTCAAATGTTTCGTTGGGTGTATCAGGATAAATTTCGGAATAATCGGGATAAAACAGAATATCGCAACAAGAATCTATAAACGCCATATCGGTTTCGATGGTTCTGGGATATTTATCCAAATCTTCTGTATTATTGAATTGCAGTGGATTGACAAAAATACTACAAACGGTAATGTCATTTTCGGCATAGGATTTTTGCAACAAGGTGCGATGACCTTCGTGCAAAGCACCCATCGTGGGTACAAAACCTATGGTTTTTTGTTGTTTCTTTAAATCCTGTAGATGATTATATATGGATTCTCGTGTTTTAAAAACCTGCATAACTATTGTTTTAATAAGATTTGTAAGAGGTCGGTTTCGAGTGTGTTTTGAGGAGTTTCTATAATACGTCCTATTTCTTTATTTTCACGATATATTATAAATGTAGGAACTTTTTCAATTTTGTATTTATCATTGTCGAAAAGGGGTGCTGTTTTTGTTCTGTCCAAACAAATAATTTCAGAGATACGTAATCTTGTGCTAGATATTTCATCAATGATTTTGATAAAACGGGGAACTTGGTCTTTGCTGTCTCCACACCAGGTTCCTATAATAACGACAATTTGAAGATTCTTAGATTCTTCCAAATGAGTATTAATTTGTTCAATAATTTCCGGACTTGGAATATAATTTGGGTATTCTAGTTTAAAATAATCACCAAATATACCTGTTTTCAAATGTTCCACTGAACAGTTTCCATAAATAATCTCTTGACCACTTTTTTCGTCAAACATATAAATAGGATTTTGAGCAGATAAAAAACGAAGGTTTATTAAAATAAAGACCATTAAAATATGACTTGCTTTTAGCATCTCTTTTATATTACAATTGGCAAAAATAATATTTTTTGAGATAGCTTGACTTTTTTCTCTTTGAATAAAGAGTTAAAAATAAAAGCATCTGGGGAAGATGCTTTTATTTATGGGAATAAACAACATAAAATCAGACTGTTTGATGTGGTAAATAAATCAGGAGCAAATAACCACAATATGTCTGTTTCTTAAATTAAGATTGATAAATATAACAAATAGTTGCCTGTACTTAAATAAAAAATCATTTTTAACATTTCACACTGAAACATCCCTGTTTATTCATTTATATCTAAATACAGATTCTTTTTTGATAGTTTAAGAACATTCTTTTGCCAAAAATGATGTTTTATGTTTGTTTAAGATTAATTTTGCCAAAAAATTTTGATGTTATGGAAAATCAACTCAACTACATTAGGCCCTTTCACGACAGCGAAGTAAATGCTGCAATGAATCAAATTTTAGATAATGAAAACTTTCTCATGTTTCTAAAACGTTTCATTTATGAAAAAGAGGATATTGATGCTGAGGTTGTTCAACTTAGAAAAATAAACAGCATTCATGAATTTCAAGATAAGATTTCCCAGAAATTTGTACAAAAAATTATTGATCGTACTATTAGTAATTTTAAAATTACCCGATTTGAAACGATTGATAAAGACAAAGGGTATTTATATGTAACAAATCACCGTGATATTGTTTTGGATTCTGCACTTTTGCAATTATCTTTGTTTAATCAAGGATTTAAAACAGCACAAAGTGCCATTGGCAACAATTTAGTATTGTCTGATTTACTTCTAAATATTGCGAAGCTAAATAAAATGTTTTTGGTGATTCGCGATGGCAGTGTTCGTGAATTGATTGAAAACTCGAATGTTCTTTCATCTTATATTTCTTCCAGTATCTCCCAAAACAACTCTGTATGGATTGCACAGCGAAACGGTCGCACTAAAGACGGTATTGATCTAACCCAACAAGGTTTGCTTAAAATGCTGACATTATGGGGAGAAGGCTCTATTTTGGATAAGATTTATAATTTAAACATTATTCCTGCTGCGGTTTCATACGAATACGAATCCTGTGATTTTTTAAAAGCTCGGGAACTGGTGATTTCAGAAAATGGGAAGTACGAAAAACGTTCGGGCGAAGATTTATTAAGTATTGAAACTGGATTAACACAGTTTAAGGGTGACGTAAATATTGTTTTTGGAGAGCCTCTTAATGATAGTTATGAAGAATGGAAAAATTTGACGGGCAATGATAATGAAGTTTTAAAATATTTTGCCACATTACTGGATGCTTCCATATTGAAAAATTATATTTTGTATCCAAGCAATTTTATTGCTGCCGATATGATTTTGAATTCTTCAAAATACAAAACTCAATATTCGGATATACAAAAAGAAAAATTTCTTGCATATTGTCAACAAAATATTGATAAATCAAATATTGATAAAGTAAAATTCAAAGAGAAATTTTTATTAATATATGCCAATCCTGTATTTCAAAAAGAGAAATTAGGCTATTTATAAGCAGTTACAAACGATAAAGGGTTTCTAAAAATTAGAATTTTTTAGGCGAAAAGAATTTTAAAACCCCAGTTTACTTATGTAAATGCGATATGCTAAGCCAACCGAAGCAAGGATTTAATATTTGAGTTCAACAACAAAAAAGCTATTTTCAGAAGTCCCATATATATTAAAATCCAATGGATAAACCAGCGGTCAACGCAATTCCTTTTTCTCTGGCTAAATAAAATGGATTGTAATTATAGGCATTCCCTTTATTGAAATAAACCATCGCTTCCGCTTGGAATATAATTTTAGAGAGCAGTTCATAATATATAACTCCCGAAAACCGCTTCGAGCTCCAATCAACATTATCCATAAAAGGCACTCCCCATGGATCTATGGTTCCATATTTATAAGGAGTTCCCTTTTTAATATTGGTATAATTAATTCCAATCATTAAGCAAGAATACGGTTTGTATTCGAGAGCAAAAAACAGTTCTTCAGCATTATCTTTAAGATAATTTCCAAGACAATATTGATTGGTTTCAAAACTTGTAGTAGGGATAAAATGTTGATATGTGAGTGGATTTGTTCGAGTATATTCCGCCGTAAAATTAATATTTGATTTAAAAATATTGCTCGCTCTAACTCCTCCTTTTAAACTTACAAAATTAGAATGTCGTTCGGGATCTCTCATCCGGCGAATTGAAATTTCATCAATAAAAGCCGTTGCATAGAGATGTACATATTTAATATTCCGTGAACTAATAGATGCGAACATTTGAGCATTCTGTCCAGCTTGATTATCGGTATTATTATAAGAATCGTCCACTGATTTATAAAACATAAATGGATTTAAATATTGAAGTTGAATTCCTTCATCACTGTAAATCAAGGAGTTTCCAGCACTAATGTAAAGATTTTTGAAAGGTTTAAAAGTGAACATATTGGCAACCAAATACTTTTCTCTCATAATTCGTCTGACACCTCCACTACTATACCTGTAAGTTTTATTGCTATCCAAAATATCGGAAGCCAAACGAGCGTGAATGTATTTGAATTCAAACCATTTTGTAGGTTTTAATTCAAAATTTATCATGCTTGTTGAGGGCGTTCTACCCGAAAAGATATTGGCTCCATGATAGCCTTCACCCCATGATAAATTATCTTTAATAATCCCCAGAGAACCCCACTTCCATGAAGCTGTAATTCCTCCCCTGACTTCGCTATAATCACGATAATCTTCCCCTTTAAGAATGGCTCCTTGTTCTTGACTTAAATATTGAGGACGAATAATATTATATTTATGTTGATGATCACTCAGCGACATATAAAAGCCAATATTATTCCCAATATATCCATTTAAGACACCACCACCCCAACGCTGATAGCTTAAAGAATCATGATTAGCATATGCTTTTACTCCATAAATTGGTTTAATGCTCAAACGAAAAAGCGAATCGTGATAGAAAAATCCAAAAGGAAAAACAGAAAGTTCAATATCCTCTTTTTTGGAAAGAAAATTATATTTATACGCATCCGAATTTTGGTTCAATTCTAAATTATAATCTCTTAAATAATGTTCCAACTCCTTTTGTTGACGCTTGTTGAGAAACTCTTTTTTGATTTGAGCTTCCATCAATTTTTCTGCAATAAAAACTCTGGAATAAGGCTTTATTAAAGAGTTTAGCTCAATTGTTTTTTGATTTGCCAATTCATCAAGAAACAAATAAACTCCTTGATTTGATATATGTTCAGGAATTACCTGAGCATAAGAAAAAGACTTGAAAATGAAAAAACCAAATAAAATAAAAACAAATGATTGAGAAAAATTTCTTTTTTTCATAGATTTTTTGGTAAAAATACAAATTAATTGATTGTTGTATGATTTATTTATTTTACAAAAAAGTACACATGCAAAATAAAGAGAAGGACTGCTTTATTTATTTTAGAAAATTTGTACTTAAATTTAAGATTTATAAAAAGGATTCTATATATTTTCTCATTTTCATTTCCGAACAACAACACATTAAGTATCTGATTATGTGAACGTAAGAATAATAGAGAAAAAGTATAATTCGGTAAATAATGTTAAATTCACATTAAACACTGGACAAACGCCTTTTGATGTATTACTTTTATACTCTTTTTCGTTACATTAATATAAAAGAACAATATGAAACTTTCACAGTTTAAGTATCACTTACCACAGGAATTAATTGCAATACATCCTGTAGCAGAGCGAGATGAGTCGAGGTTGATGGTGGTAGATAGAAAGAAAAACACCATAGAACATCATTTATTTAAAGACATTATAAATTATTTTGATAATGGTGATGTCTTTGTTTTGAATAACACAATGGTTTTTCCAGCATTACTTTATGGCGAAAAAGAAAAAACTGGAGCCAAAATTACGGTTATCCTTTTACGTGAACTAGATAAAGAAAGCCGTTTATGGGATGTTTTGGTAGACCCTGCCCGTAAAATCAGAATTGGCAACAAACTATATTTTGGAGAGGATGATTCTTTGGTTGCTGAGGTTATCGACAATACCACATCCAGAGGTAGAACGCTACGATTTTTATTTGATGGAACACACGAAGAATTTAAAGCAAAATTAAAAGAAATTGGCACCACTCCACTTCCTGATGATTTACAAAAAATCAGAGATATTGAACCCGAAGACAAAGCCAATTATCAAACTATTTTTGCCAAACACGAAGGTGCTGTTGCTGCTCCAACTGCAGGATTACACTTTAGTAGAGAGTTAATAAAGCGTCTTGAAATTAAAGGAGTTGACTTTGCTGAAATTACACTACACCTTGGATTAGGCAATTTTAGACAAATTGATGTTGAAGATTTGACCAAATATAAAATGGATTCCGAGGAATTTATTATTGATGAAACTTGTGCCAAAATTGTAAATTCAGCAAAAGAACAACGAAGAAAAATTTGTGCTATTGGAACTACAACAGCAAAAACAATGGAATCTTCGGTCTATTTATCAGGACATTTGAAAATTGAAAAAGGGTGGACAAATAAGTTTATTTTCCCTCCCTATAATTTTTTAGTTTCTGACGCTCTCGTTTCCAATTTTCATCCACCTCAATCGCCCATGATGATGTTGGTTGCCGCATTTACGGGTTACGATTTGCTAATGGAAGCATATCAAACAGCAGTTAAAGAAAAGTATCGCTTTCTTACATATGGCGATGCAATGTTAATATTATAAAATGAAAAAAGCTGTTATAATCACAGCCGGCGGCATTGGAAGCCGAATGAAACAGAATACTCCCAAACAATTTATTGAAATTGGGAGTATTCCTATTTTAATGCTTTCAATCAAGGCTTTTTATCTTTTTGATAATGCCATCAAAATTGTAATTACGCTTCCTTTGCATGCTATTCCAGAATGGGAAAAACTTGTAAAAAAACATCATTTCAAAATTTCACATCAAATTGTTGCTGGCGGAAAAACACGCTTTCATTCTATTCAAAATGCATTACCGCATGTACAATCTTCAGATTTTGTAGCTATTCACGACGGTGTTAGACCTTTTGTTTCGCAAGAAATGATACAGCATACTTTTATCACTGCTCACGATTTTGATGCAGCCATTCCCGTTCTGCCCATTACCGACAGCATCCGGATTAAGAAAGAAAACCAGCTCTCCTATTTTGACCGAAAATTAGTTTATTCTGTGCAAACTCCGCAATGTTTTCAAACAGAAAAAATCATAAAAGCTTATCAATTAGAGTATAAAAATGATTTCACCGATGACAGCAGCGTTTTTGAAAACAACGGAGAAACATTGCATTTTTATTCAGGGATTCCCGAAAATATTAAAATCACCAATCCAATTGATTTGGTAATTGCGACAGCGATGTTGGAATATTTAAAAAACAATGAGCAATTTCCACAGCTCGACTAAAAAGCAATTTTTGTAAATCTCTTATCCTTGATAAAACAAGCTTAATGAATGGAATTAAGGAAGACCTCAAATAATCTAAAGCAAGTTGTTATCTATTTTTATACGTATTATATTTATTCTCCATTATCTCTTCTGCTTGCTCTCTTATGGATTCTGATATTTCGATATTAATAAATTCTCCTTTTTCAATTTTCCAAGCATAAGTGCCAATATCACTGCTTTTCAAAATAATGATGTCCATTATTTTATCCCATCCAATCGCCCATTTGTTTGAATCCCCAGCTTTCGTATTCAACACAGACAATAGCTCTTTTTCAACAGAATAAAGCGATATTACAACGGTAGCAAAATCATCTTTTGATTTATCAGTTCGGTTAACCGTAGTTATTAAATAATATTTTCCACTTGGAGAAATCATTTTATCGCTCGAATAATCATTTTTGCATTTTGAAAAAACGATTAGTGAAAAAACGATTAATAAATAAAACTGTGTTTTCATTATCTTTGGTTTTTAAAATTCATTGCACAAAGAAATACCTCCTTATTCAGCTAAATTTTATTTACTTTTACACCAAGTGTGATTCTATTATTCTCAAACGTACAAATTCTTTGAAATCCTAATAAGTATAATCGCCATTATCAGCAAACTTTACGCTTATTTCTTTTTGATCTTTGATAAATTTGTCATATCCAACTTTCAAATTATCCCAAAATGAGATTAGTTCAATATTACTTTTAAACTTGGCTTTATAGGTTTTTAAATTAGAATCTGTCATTTTGAAAGGGAAAATATATACAGGAATTTTAGACTGTCCATTGTTTTTTGCATAAACCGCCAATAGGTAAATTTCTTTAATAAAATTGTCAGTCATTGGCAAACAGCCTATGGTGACGCATGAGCCATGTATAAAAATATCTCCTCCTAAATTATGAGCTTTGGTTTTTCTTTTGTCACCCAGATTTGGATAATTAATTCCGAGCGATAAATAAAAACTACTAGATGGATTAAACCGATCAATGTGATAAAAACCTTCTGGAACTTGCTCGTCACCTTGTTTTCTTTTGGGTCCAAGTTGACCCGAACGAGCACAAATCTCATACGAATTAATTTTCTTGTATTTCGTATCTTGTTTCTTTTTGGCATAAACTTCAAGCAAGTCATTGTCTTTATATGCAACAAAAAGCAAATTGAAATTATCAATGGTCAATTCGTTATTTTTGAGATTTTTTTCAATAACATATTGCTTTTCTTTAATTGCCGTTCTCACTCTTGCAAATTTTTTCTGTTCCGTCAAAAAATCCGTTTGAAGCACGAAAGAAGGAAAAAATGTTGCGATAAGAAGAATTATTATTGCTTTTGTCATAAATTCATGTATCTATTTTTATAAAACCAGAAAAACAATTATTCGGCATCCTCCTTGTTCTCAATCCAAATATAAAGTTTATCATTTCTTCGGACTTCACTTTTTACAGGAATCGAGCAAACATCGCCTTGTTTTGCGTTAGTTGCCTGTTTTAAATCGACTCTAATTTCTTGCAAAACATCTTCGTATACACCAGTCGTAGGTCCCGAAATAATAATTTCATCTTTAAGATTTAATTCGCTGGCTTCTATTTTTATTTCAGCAACACTCAATTTTGAAAAATAGTTGTTTACTTTTCCAATGTATTTCTTTTTTCGGGTCGCCAAAGAACCATATTTCTCGGTCCACTCACCTACTTTTTTCCCCAAATAATAGCCATCCCAAAAGCCTCTATTGTAGACTTTTACAAGACGTTCCATCCATTCGGCTTTTTTGTTTTCATTATAAGTTCCATCTAAAACAGCATCGGCGGCTTCGCGATAGCATTGAGTAACCGTTTTTACATATTCTGCGGAACGACCTCGTCCTTCAATTTTAAAAACACTAACACCAGCATCCACGATTTTATCCAAAAATTCAATGGTACACAAATCTTTTGGCGACATAATATACTGATTGTCAACCATTAATTCGGTTTCATTGTCATAATCTTCCACTTTGTAAGCTCTACGACAAGGTTGCAAACACGCACCTCGATTAGCAGAAAATCCAAAATTATCCAAACTAATATAACATTTTCCAGAAACCGCCATACAGAGTGCTCCGTGCACAAAAATTTCAATTTGAATGGGTTTTCCAGAAGGGCCACAAATATTTTCAGCATGTATTTGAGTTACTATTTCTTTAACCTGTTTTAAACTCAATTCTCGGGCAGTAACAATTACATCTGCAAAATGAGAATAAAATTTCACCGCTTCGATATTGGTAATATTGCATTGAGTGGATAAATGAATTTCCTGACCAATGCTTTTCAGATATTGCAAAACGGCTGAGTCGGAAGCAATAACAGCATTAATGCTACTTTCTTTGGCGGCATTTGCAATCTGCTTCATTTCCTCAATTTCATTATTATAAATGATGGTGTTTAGCGTTAAATAACTCTTTATCTGATGTTCTTTGCAAATTTCAGAGATTGTTTTCAAATCATCAATTGTAAAATTAGCCGACGAACGAGAACGCATATTCAAATTTCCAATTCCAAAATAAACAGAATTAGCACCGCCCTGAATAGCAGCATGCAGTGATTCATAAGAACCCACTGGCGACATTATTTCAATCTTTTTTTCAGGAATGTTCATTCCATAATTTTTTAATCGTTTCTACCAAAGAATCAACATCTAAACCACACTCTTTGTAAAGTAAGTCGATGGCACCTTGTTCAATAATAGTATCATTTATTCCAAGTTTGCGAATATGATTTTGATATCTGTTATCCGAAAAGAATTCTTGAATAGCCGCACCAAAACCTCCAATTTTAACACCATCTT
>JAQUHH010000040.1 GCA_028683685.1 Bacteroidales bacterium | reverse complement strand
GGAATAACATGTTTTGCCCCTAAATATTTTTCTAAATTTTCCTGAAATTCTTTAACCGCTGGACCGTTTATAAAAGCGGTGCTATTTATCACATCTTCAATTGCTTTATCAATGTCTACTTTGATTTTTTGATATTGACTTTTCAAGTCAACCATTTGGATTTTTTTCATCGTATGATTTAATTTATTAACAAGCAAAATTACACAATTTTGAAACAATAACAAAAGATGGGTTATTTTTATTGTTATTTTATTCACAATGGCTTTTGGCAACCATTATACTCCTTCAATTATATTTCATTATCCGTTCTATTCTTGCATTAAAATCATATACCCTAGTTTGGCAGGCAAAAACTGAACGAAATATCCGTATTCCATAAATAATTTTAAACTTTATCTGGCATTTATATAAACAATATTCTATCTTTATCCGTTTGAATAGTTAGTGGTTGCAAGAAAACGTAAAGTGCTAAAAAAAATGAAAATGGATATTTAAAATTATGGATCAATCATTATTTGTAAATTCGTCAGACCCCGATGTAATCGAAGATTTATATCAAAAATATAAGCAAAATCCTTCCTCTGTAGATGCAAGTTGGCAAGCTTTTTTCAAAGGCTTTGAATTTTCATCGGCTCATTATCCAATTTTACCTAAAACTTCTTCCGGCATGGTCTCAGATGAATTTAATGTGATTCGCTTGATTGATGCATATCGCGAAAGAGGTCATCTTTTTGCCAAAATAAATCCAATTCTAACTCGAAAAAATCATCATCCTAATTTAGATATTGAGCACTACGGGTTTAGCAAAGAGCATTTAAATAAGAATTTTGAAGCAGCCACTGAGATTGGTTTACCTAAAACGACTTTACAAAATATTGTCACCCATTTACAAGAAACCTATTGCAGCTCAATTGGTGTTGAGTATGCCTATATTCGAGTTCCAGAAATAAGGTTATGGTTACGTTCAAAAATGGAAAAATCAAAAAACACACCTAATTTTCCCAATGATAGAAAACTAAATTTATACAAAAGTTTGGCAGAAGCAGTTTATTTTGAGAAGTTTATCCATAAAAAATTTCCCGGACAAAAACGATTTTCATTGGAAGGCAACGATTCTTTAATTCCAGGCTTATACACTCTGATAAACAAAGGAGCGGAACTAAATGTTCGCGAATTTTTCATTGGTATGGCACATCGTGGTCGATTAACAGTATTGGCAAATATTATGAAAAAGCCAATTTCTGATATTTTTAGTGAATTTAAAGGGAACGAATACGAAAACACCTATTTATTAGGCGATGTTAAATATCATTTGGGTCAAACTTCTGTTTTTAAAACAGAATCTTCCACAGATGTAAGTCTGACACTAGCGCCCAATCCTTCGCACTTAGAAGCCGTGGATACGGTTGTTCAAGGAATTTCAAGAGCCAAAATTGACAGTAAATATGAAGGTGATTCCAATAAAGTAGTACCAGTGGTAATTCATGGAGATGCTGCATTATCGGGTCAGGGAATTGTATATGAAAGTTTACAAATGTCTGAATTACCCGCATACCACACTGGAGGAACCATACATATTGTCACCAATAATCAAATTGGTTTTACCACTTTATATTCCGATTCTCGT
Organism: Bacteroidales bacterium; assembly: GCA_028683685.1. Classification (GTDB taxonomy): domain Bacteria; phylum Bacteroidota; class Bacteroidia; order Bacteroidales; family WCHB1-69; genus JAQUGA01. The sequence goes on along the minus strand of JAQUHH010000040.1, from coordinate 10,660 downwards.
TCAAGCAATTACTGTACGGATGTTGCCAAAACCATTCAAGCACCGATTTTTCATGTGAATGCAGACGATATTGAAGCCTTATCGTTGGTTATGGAGTTAGCCCTCGAATATAGAGAAGCTTTTCACCGAGATGTGTTTATAGATATTGTTGGATATCGCCGTCATGGCCACAACGAAAGCGACGAACCCAGATTTACTCAACCTGTTTTATATGAAAGCATTGATAAGCATCCGAATGTATTGGATGTATATTCGAATAAATTATTTTCTGAAAAAACGATAACTTTAGAAGAAATCAAGAAAATAGAAGAGTCCATTAATAAAAACTTAGAAAATTGTTTATTGGTTTCTACCAACATTACTAAAAATGTTATTTCTTCCTTTTTACACGAAGATTGGAAGCATATAAACCGAGCATTTGAAGAGATATACAAAGAAAAAGCAGATACCTCTATTGCAAAAGAAACATTGGATGATATTGTCAAAAAGATCACAAATCTACCTGCTGAATACAAATTTTTCCGAAAAACAGAAAAACTTTATTCCGAACGAAAAGAAAATTATTTCAACAAAGGAATTGTTGATTGGGCCATGGGTGAGTTATTGGCATATGCCGGATTGGTAAATGAAGGAATGGGCGTTCGTATGAGCGGTCAGGATGTTGAAAGAGGCACTTTTTCGCACCGACATGCAGTAATTACCGATGAGGAAGGAAAAAAATACTATCCATTGGATCAAGTAAAAACTGAAAATGCAGCTTTTAAAATTTACAATTCATTGCTTTCAGAATACGGAGTTTTGGGTTTTGAATACGGACATTCCATTGCTTTACCCGATTATTTAACCATTTGGGAAGCACAATTTGGCGATTTTGCCAACGGTGCACAAATCATCATTGACCAGTTTATTTCGAGCGGGGAAGAAAAATGGAACGTAATGAGCGGATTAACATTGCTTTTGCCGCACGGTTTTGAAGGACAAGGACCCGAACATTCCAGCGGTCGAATGGAGCGTTTTTTAATACAATGCGATGAATCCAATATGCAAGTTCTAAATTGCACCACGCCTGCCAATTTTTTTCATGCCATTCGACGTCAACTTTTACGTTCGTTCCGCAAACCTTTAATCGTTTTTACCCCCAAGAGTTTATTGCGTCATCCGGCTTGTATTTCTACGGTTGAAGATATGACAAATGGAACATTTCAAGAAGTAATAGACGATTTTGAAGCGATTCCAGAAAAGATTAAAAGAGTAATATTTACATCTGGAAAAATTTATTATGATTTAATGGATGAAAAACGAATCCTGAAATCGGAAGACACGGCAATTGTTCGATTGGAGCAAATCAGTCCCATTCCGTATGATCAATTGTATGAAATTGTTGACAAATATCATACTGCTGTGGAATGGATTTGGGCTCAAGAAGAACCTGGAAATATGGGAGCGTGGACGTATTTGCATCGAAACTTCAAGGAAGTTCCATTGCGCTTGGTAGCTCGCCCCGATAGCAGCAGTCCGGCCACGGGTTCGAGCCAATTGCATAAAGAACAACAACGAAAACTAATTGACAAGGCTTTTGGCAAATGCAATTGTACACGAAGCAAACAAGAGTGTAGAATGATTTGCTCGAAGAGAAATTACTAAGCGGAAAAACAGCAGAATCTATTCGTGCTCACTTTTTTCCCTTTTTAGGATTCGTCTGAACCAAATAGGAAGAACAATGATTCCAATAAAAATATAGGGATAGTATGAGAATACTCTCCACAAAAGAGCCAAAGCGGGAGCCAGTCCGGAAGGAATAAATTCTTTTAAAAATACAGGAAAGAAAAATTCTGCAATACCCGTTCCTCCTGGTGTTGGACTAATGAGCAAAATAACCCACATCACCAATTGTCGAGCAAAAACCAATATGTGATCGGTATTCATAGAAACAGCGGCTATAATGGAATTTACAACGAGGAATCGGGATGTCCAAGAAGCAAATGTAATTCCAAAGAGTTTAAGCCAATAAAAAAAAGTTTTGTCCTTGTATTCGCGGGATGCAATAATAATTTCATTTCCGGTTCGGGTAGCTTTGAATTTCCAACGTTTTAAAAATCCGATAGAAAAAATGGAAACCAAAATATAACGCATTTGGTAAGGACGGAAAAACACACCATAACTTAAAATTAAAACCAAAAGAACAATAAAAAAATATCCTATTAAAAACAGCAAACCAACATTCATTTGCATGCCAATAAAACTCAATGAGCCTTTTACAAAAACATTGCTAAATCCGGCCATAAGCAAAAAGAACGGAACGCTCACAATATAAAAAAGCTCATCAAAAATGGCGGTAATCATAACAATGGCCGTAGATCGACCCAAGGAGATGTTTTCCTGATTAATAATAAACATGGCAATGGCCGATCCACCGACAACCGAGGGTGTTAATGAAGAGGCAAATTCCCAAAGCATAATAACCTGAAAGGATTGAAGCCAGTTCAGTTTTTTATCGGTTAACATTCGCAAACGAACCATGTAGGCTATATCCCTTATGGCTACAAAAACCAATGCCAAGAAAATCCACGTCCAAAAAGAAAAATTGAAATTTATAGCTTTAAAAACCTGTACATCAAAATCTTTTAAGACAAAGAAAAGAGCAACAGAAAGTCCAATTAAAATGGGGATAATAATTCTTTTTGCACTAAAAAAGGATTGGATCTTTCCAAAATTTGAATTCATATCTTAATTCTAACGTTCAAAAACAATCCGAAAATTTCAAAATTAGTCAGCCTCAATAAATTAAATTGATTTTTGGTATACGGTATTTGTTTGTTTTATAAATTCCAAAACTTCGTCACCACCCAATTTTTTTTCGGATGAAGTAATAAAGTATTGTGGAAACTCTTCCCAAGTTTCTGCCATTGTTTCCTGATATGTTTTAATCAAATTATCCATAATGGGTTGTGAAATTTTATCGCGTTTGGTAAAAACGATTACAAAAGGAATCTGCCAACTGCCAAGATTATTCATAAACTCAACATCAATGGCTTGTGGTGAAACTCGGCTATCAATCAAAACAAAGGTACACATTAAATTCTCGCGATGGGTAAGATAATCCGAAATCATTTTCATCCATTTAAGACGATTTGTTTTGGAAGATTTTGCATAGCCATATCCAGGCAAATCGACCAAATACCATTGTTCGTTGATTAAGAAATGGTTGATAAGTTGTGTTTTTCCGGGAGAAGAGGAGGTTTTGGCAAGCTTGTTTTTATTGGTAATCATATTGATCAACGAAGATTTTCCAACATTTGACCGTCCAATAAATGCATATTCTGGCTTATTTGGAACGGGGCATTTACGGTAATCTTGATTACTTATTAAAAATTCTGCCTTATGTATCATTATTTTGTTTTATCGTTTTTGAAAACTAATGTGACGCTCTTTTTTGGCATCATAAATATCTTTTATTGTAATCATAATGCCTGTTTCTTCAACCTCACCAAAATCAACATTGGCAGAAGTTCCGAAACTTTTCATCGTGGGAGCTAATCCCATATATATATTAATTAGTGAAGGAACATTCACTCCAAATTCTCTAACTTTTTTCACTAAGATTTTGAAATCTTTAGCAAATTCATCGTTTACAAAAAATTCTTTTAATTCGCTGCAATCTGAAAGAATCCCTTTAGATTCATGAGGATATACCAATTGTTCAGTATCATTAAAATGTTTTTTCAATAGATATAAAATCATATCCCTTGCTTTTGTTGGATATGAATTATACATGGTCATTTTTCCAAAGAAATATTTCAAATCGTCGTTGTAAACGACCAAGGCACCAAGCCCATCCCAAATATTATCGAGGGCATACAAACCTTTTCGAGGATTGTTAGACGGTTGGTATTTTGACTGAACAAAGGATCTGCCCAATTCGATGGTATAAGGCAAATATTCTGCAATAAATTTTTCAGAAAATTTAAACAAATGAGAAGTAGGACTCAAGGGCTGTCCGTTTGAGTCGAAGCTCATATTTTTCCCATGTATATATCTATACGCTCCCACAATTTCTCGTTCTGCAGGATCCCATACGATAAGTTGACGAAATGGTTTTTCGGAAGTATCATACTCATCAATGTCTACCTCCTTCCCTGTACCACCTCCGGCTTCCCGAAAGGTAAGTTCTCTCAAGCGACCTAATTCCATCACAGTATTGGGTGCCGAATGAATATCTACATCAAAAATTAAATTATTGCTATAGTTTGTAGATCTTAGCAAGTATTTATCAATCAACTCTTTTTCAATGAGTTCTCTTGAAATGGGGTCTATTATTTTTTCCATAGGGTTTTCTTCTTTTTAATTTCTGGTTTAAGTGAGTACACTTTTTCTTTTAACCACGCCGACCATTCTAAATCTCTCTTCTCTGTAGTAAATGTTTCATATGAGATAGGCTTTCCAACCGTAATTTCAAAACTTTTATTTCGATGTTTAAACATCTCATCCGACAAATACAACATTTCGAGATTGGTTTTGATGCGGAAAAATTTTCTAAAGTTTGCTAAGTTATAAAAAAAATGACTATTGTGACCATTAAAATAAACTGGAATTATATCTCTTTTATACTGTCGAGCTTTGGTAACCACCGTTTTTTTCCATTCTAAATCGCAAACTTCATTTTTTTGTTTACGCGAACAAAGTCCAGCAGGGAAAAAAAGAACCAATGCATCCGAGTCTAAAACCGAATTAAACTGCTGGATTCCCTCGTGGGTGTTGCGACCATGTTTATTAAGAGGAATGAAAATATTATTCATATTTTTCAAAAAAAGCAATAAATCGTTGGCTGGAAAAAAAATATCCTTTCTGACTTTTCCAAAAGTACTAATTAGAGCTATTCCGTCTAGACCTCCCAAGGGATGATTGGAAACAATTATATAACGACCTGTTACGGGTACGTTTTCGGGATTGTTAACCTTGATTTTGACATTCAGCATTTCAATGGCAGCATTTGCAAAATCAATACCGTGTTTGTGACCACTTTTGGTCAAAAAATCATTTATTTCATCTTGATGAATTATTCGTTTCAGATACCTAACAACAAACTTAGGTAGTTTTAGGTTTTTAGCCGCTAAAATATTTTCTACATCTACTCTTGGCTTTTTTGGTGTACTATTCGTTTCCATCATTCTTCAATTGATTTACCGTAACATGCAAAATTACATTTTTTAATCTTGTAAAAAAACAAAATGAATAAAAATTGAAATATCTTAACTCTATTAATTGAATTTGGTTCAAATTTAGGAGATTTCAAAAATAGCTGTTGATAACTTTTTCTCTTTTTTATGAAAACAGAAACAAAAAAACAATCTTTCACTATAAAAAACAAAAAAAGTTAGCATTTATAAAAAAAAGTCATACCTTTGCATCCCCAAAATAAATGTGAAATTGGAAGACTTAAGAGAATATATTATTAATTTTGCGGGACTAAAACAAGGATTTCATACTATGGAGTTCTTGATAAACAGTTCGTTCTTTGAAGAAATACAATCGGAAGAGAAGATGGACGTAGAGATACGTTTAGCTTTAGAAATTGAAAAAAACAATAATTTATTGGTTTTCAAATTTCATTTTTCCGGTTTTATGAATACCCAATGCGATCGTTGTGGGGATGAAGTATCCCTACCGCTCGATTTTTCCGAAACACTTTATGTCAAAATCACCGACGAATCCCAAAATGAAGAAGATATAAATGTCATTACATTGGCAACCCACGAATATCAAATTGACATTCGTTCCTATGTTTACGAATTTATCATGGTTCATTTACCATATCGTCGAATCCATGGAGTTGATAATGATGGGAAGAGTTTGTGCAACGAAAAAGCATTAAAGTTTTTAGAAGAAAAAGAAAAACCAGATATTGATCCCAGATGGGAAGCCTTAAAAAAATTAAAAACGGATAATTAAATAGATAACAAGTTAAAAATAAATAGTCATGCCACATCCTAAAAGAAGACATTCTGCAACCAGAAGAGACAAACGTAGAACTCACGATAAAGCAATAGCTCCTCAATTAGCTATATGTTCAAATTGCGGTTCCGCCCATTTATATCACACGGTATGTAACGAATGTGGATATTACCGAGGCAAACTTGCTGTAGATAAAACAGCAACAGCCTAAGTATTAAAATAAGAACAGTTCTTCATGGAGCTGATTACACAAAAAACAAACATTATTGAATAAGTACTACTTATCTCGGTAGTGTTTTTTGTGTTTGTAGTAAATACTTCCATGAAAAAATAAATCATTTATCATGAAAAAAATCAACGCAGCAATTACTGGTGTTTATGGTGCCCTTCCTGAGTACGTTTTGACCAATGAGGAGCTTAGTAAAATGGTGGACACCACGGACGAGTGGATTATGACTCGCATCGGAATAAAAGAGAGAAGAATTTTAAAAGATCCCAACACGGCAACTTCAGACATTGGTTCAGAGGCGGTTATGGGTCTTTTGAAAAAAACAAATACCAGCCCAGATGAGATTGATTTGCTTATTTGTGCTACGGTAACACCCGATATGCAGTTTCCAGCAACAGCAAATATTATTTCTGACAAAGTGGGAATTAAAAACGCTTTTAGTTACGATTTAAATGCAGGTTGTTCGGGATTTGTTTATGCACTTGCAACCGCTTCTAAATTTATTGAAACGGGTGCATACAAAAAAGTTATTGTAGTGGGTGCCGAAAAAATGTCATCTATTGTTGACTATACAAACAGATCTACTTGCCCCATTTTTGGAGATGGAGCAGGGGCTATTTTATTAGAGCCTAACACTGAAGGCATGGGCATTCAAGATATGATTCTTCAATCGGATGGGGTGGGCAGAATCCATTTGCACCAAAAAGCCGGAGGTTCTTTAAAACCAGCATCTCACGAAACCGTTGATGCCAAAGAACATTTTATCTATCAAGAAGGACAACCCGTTTTTAAATGGGCCGTCTCAAAAATGGCGGACGTTTCTGTTGAAATTATGAAACGAAACAATATGACTTCCGACGATATAGCATGGTTGGTTCCTCACCAAGCAAACTTGAGAATTATTGAAGCAGTGGCTTCAAGAATGAAACTCGATCCTGCAAAAGTAATGATCAACATCAGAGAATTTGGAAATACAACTTCGGCCACCATTCCTCTTTGCCTATGGCAATGGGAAAATCAACTGAAAAAAGGGGATAATTTGATTTTGTCTTCTTTTGGAGCCGGTTTTACTTGGGGCTCTATTTATATTAAATGGGCTTATTAGTCGTCTTTTGACAAAAAATATTATTTTATTCAACACCCCAAAGTTTGCAAAAACCTTGGGGTGTTCCTTTTTTCTGATTTATTTAAACTTTTTGGAGAGGTTTTTGTTATAATCCATTCTTCCTTTGAACTTTTTTAAATAAATGGTGTTATTAATGCGATACAGTTTAGTAATTTCGAAAAAACTATCAATATGAAAAGAAAAAATGCAATTAGACTAATTTTGGGAAGTATTTTGTTGCCCCTATTAATTATCCTTCCATTTGGAATAATGTACAGTCAAAAACCAGATGATGGAAAAAAATCGCAAGTATTACTGATGAACAAATCAAGCTATATAAAAATGGTTTACGATTACGAAAAAAACCCAAATACTTTTATTTATAAAGGCAATAAACCATCCGTCATTGATTTTTATGCAGATTGGTGTGCTCCTTGTCGGAAGATAGCTCCCATTATGGATGAATTATCAATCCTATACAAGGACCGAGTAAATTTTTACAAAGTAAATGTTGATTTTGAAAAGGAGTTGGCATCGGTTCATGGCGTACGAAATATCCCTGTGGTCATGTTATTTCCCGTAGGTGGAGAACCACAAATGGCAATGGGAGCTTTGCAAAAAGAACAATACATTCAATTTATAGAAAATATATTAACCGTCAAAAAATAAAAACATGACAGAATTTTTAACCAAAGAGACCTTTTTAAGCAAGGTTTTTAATTACGAGCAAAATAAAGAGTGGAAATTTTTAGGTGACAAACCTGCAATTATTGATTTTTACGCAGATTGGTGTGGACCTTGCAAAATGGTGGCTCCTATTTTGGATGAACTTTCCGAAGAGTACAAAGGCAAAATCGATATTTATAAAATCGATACCGAAGTAGAACAAGAGTTAGCGGCTGTTTTTGGCATTCAAAGTATTCCTTCAATCCTTTTTGTTCCTCTTGAAGGACAGCCTACAATGGCAGCAGGTGCTTTGCCAAAAGAAACTTTTAAAGAAGCTTTCAAGGATATTTTCAACGTAGAATAAATGAATTTCTGGGACGAAAGATATCGTAATTCCGAATATATTTATGGTACCCATCCAAATGTTTTTTTCCGGGAAGAATTGTTAAAAATTCCTCCCGGAATTCTTTTTTTACCCGCAGAAGGCGAAGGAAGAAATGCTTTGTTTGCCCTTGAAAACAATTGGAACGTGGAAGCCATTGATTCTAGTATGGAAGCTCATAAAAAAACGCTTAAACGGTGTCAAAAATATGCTTCAAAATTGAATTATCAAGTTCATAATTTAGAAGAGTTCGATTATCCTCATGAAAAATATGATGCAATTTCGCTCATTTATGTTCACTTTGATTCGGATTTACGAACAAAAATACATTCTCATATTGTTTCTTCTTTAAAACCTGGGGGCACTTTAATTCTGGAAGCATTTTCAAAAGAGCAAATTGAATTTTCGTCTGGAGGCCCAAAAAGCATAAACAAACTATATTCCCTAAATGAAATTTTAGAAGATTTTGAATCTCTCCAAGTTGTATATGCTGATGTTCTGAAAACCAATTTAAAAGAAGGGAAACACCATCACGGAGAAGCATCGGTCGTTCGATTTGTAGGAAAAAAATCAGAATAGCAATAAACCCATTGTTTTTTTTACGATTTTTGTTGAGAATTACTAAATAACATGACCATGAAAATACTATCTCCATTTAAACGCACCTCTTATTTAATAAACGGAATTGAAAGTTTTATTGTAAAATCGGATGACAGTGCAAAGATTTTTAAAAATGGTGTTCTTTCATATTTGGAAGATAATATTGAGAATTTGAAACTCATTTTAGCAGAAATTCACAGAACAGAGGCAGAGGCGGATAAACTAAAGAGAGACATTGAAAAGACCTTAACCAAGCATTCTTTAATCCCAGAATACCGAAGCGACGTTTTGGGAATTTTAGAAAAAATGGATGATATTATTGATACAGCCAAAGAGAATTTGTTGCAATTTGAAGTAGAAAGACCATTTATCCCAAGGGAGTTACATGGAGATATAATGGATTTAACAAATATGTCGTGTGCCTGTGTTGAAGAGGTGAACAAGGCAACTCGAATGTTTTTTAAAGATGTAAGCAAGGTCAAAGAAATAACAAAAAACGTTCGTTTACACGAGCATAATGCGGACAAACTTGCATTAAAAATCAAACGACAGGTTTTTCAAGAGATGCCAGGGCTTAGTTTAGCAGAAAAGGCTCATATTCGGTATTTTACTTTGCATATTGAAAACATTTCCGACATTGCGGAGAATTTATCGGATATGGTTCAAATTTTGGCTATCAAACGTACCATTTAAAACAGAATAAAAGTGTTGAGTTGGCATATTTTCGGGGGTCTTTTTTTAGGATGGTCGTTGGGCACCAACGGTGCTTCTAATGTATTTGGAAGTGCCGTAGGTTCGCGTATGATAACTTACAGAAAAGCGACGATCTTATGTGCCATTTTTGTTGTTGTTGGCGCCCTCATTCAAGGATCCGGAGCCACAGGAACGATTAATTCACTAGGGAATATTGATGTACCGCTGGGTTCATTTACAACTGCATTTTCAGCCGCTTTGTCTGTTTATCTCATGTCTTCTTTTGGCTTGCCTGTTTCTACATCGCAAGTCATTGTTGGCTCTATCATTGGTTGGAATTTGTTTTCGGGACAAATCACCGATATAAATATATTAAAAAAATTCTTTTTAGCCTGGGCATATTCGCCTATTTTAGGAGCTCTTTTTTCTGTATTGTTCTATCTTATAATTAAAAGTTTTTTGAATGTTTTTAATTTTCATTTATTAAGGAGAGATGCTTTTTTAAGATATGCTCTTATTTTTGCAGGCATTTTAGGTTCATATAGTTTGGGTGCCAACAATATTGCCAATGTTATGGGAGTATTTGTGAGTTCGATTAATTTACCACCCATCATCATCGGAAATTTGACCATTGACTCCATGCATCAACTATTTTTATTGGGAGGATTGGCTATTTCCTTGGGGGTTTTAACGTATTCGCATAAAACCATGACCACTCTCGGGAAAGGCCTTTTCAAACTTTCAACAGAAGCTTCTTTGGCAGTAGTTTTATCTTATTCGGCAGTTTTGTATGTGTTTTCTTCAACAAGTCTGAAATTATTTTTAGAATCTTATGGACTTCCTTCCTTTCCATTGGTTCCAGTTTCGAGCTCGCAAACAGTAGTTGGAGCTATTATTGGAATTGGATTGTTAAAAAACGCATACAACATAAAATATTCATTATTGGGTAAAATTGTATTAGCTTGGTTAAGTTCTCCCATTATAGCAGGAATGATCAGTTTTTTGATGTTGTTTTTGATCTCTATTTTATAGG
>JAQUHH010000314.1 GCA_028683685.1 Bacteroidales bacterium | reverse complement strand
CATATCGTTTTCCTGCTTCAACATTTATTCTTTTAACGATTCCATTGTCATGAACAAAAATGTATCTAATATTTGTTCCTTCTTGAACCAATAAAGATGAAGACGAAATAACCACAGCTTCTTCTTTGCCTACTTCAAGTTGTATGCGAGCAAAAATCCCAGGTCGCAATTTTTCATTTGAATTGGGAATTTCAATTTCCACATCAAAAGTTTTCGTTGCAGCATTAATGGTAGGATGAATCAGTTTGATTTTTCCTTTAAAAGTATCTTCAGGATACAAATCACAAGTCAAAGATGCCGACATTCCTTTTTTAATAATAGGATAATATTTTTCAGAAACACTTATTTTTACTTTTAATGGATTGATTTGCTGAATAATAACAATGGCTGCTTTGCCAACTTGTGTATTCGGAGCACCACTAAAAAGCTCTCCATTTTCAAAATATTTATCTGTAATTACACCCGAAAAAGGAGCTCTTAAAACTACATTTTCTCGCAAAAACTCAACATTGGAGCGAGTCACGTCCAATTGTGTTTTCATTTGGTCGTATTGTTGAGCAGCAATTCCACCGGCTTTGTATAAAGTATCAATACGACGATAATCCTTTTCCAGATTTATAAGTTGCAATTGAGCTTGATTTAAGCTGGTTGGATCCATATTAATAACAACTTGTCCTTTGCTGACTTTATCGCCAATTTTGACATTCACTTTATGAATCCTTCCGGGTTGTGCGGGTGCCATATACAATTCTTCGTAAGGCAAAACATTGGCTGTATATTCTAAGCTCCGCATGACCTCACTTTTACTTAAAGGCATTACCTTAATTGTTTTTTCTGTTTCGGCATCTGCGTTTTTATCGTTCTTGTTTTTCGAGCCACAAGATGTCGCTATTGTCAGCAATAGAGCTATCGTTGTCAATTTTGAAAATGTGTTAACTAGTTTCATTGTATGTTTAATATTAAATGGTGTTATAATTTATTTATTAATTTATCGTAATTCAATTTTGCTTGAAGCAATGACATCAGCGATTGAATATAACTATTTTGAGATTTCAAAAAATTATCACTGGCTTGAGTTAAGTCTAAACTAGAGGCCATTCCTTGTGAAAATTTCAAATCAATATTATTGTATACTTTTTGGGCAACATTGATGCTTTTTTTCTGAATTTCATATTGTTCAATACTGTTGATTAAATCAAAACGAAATTGCTTTTCCTGCATCAACAATTGGTCTTCCAAAAGCGACTTCGTGTTTTGAGTTTTGATTAGCTCTAGTTTTTTTTGCTGTACTCGGGAATATCTCATTCCGCTCGAAAAAATTGGAACAGAAAGTTTTAGTCCGGCAACATGATTTGGATTCATATCAAAATCGGTCGTGAGCAACTTTTCATTATAACTATAAAAACCAACAAGCATTGGAGCATACGACCATTTTTCCATATTCAACATTTTTCTGGAAATTTCCTCTTGTTGACTCATCAATTTATAAGTAATATTGTCCGAAACATTAAAAGTTTGACCTAAAGGAACATCCACATTTATTTGCAAAATCAGGCTTTCCAAATTATCACTAAGTACAATTTCTGTATTTGACTCGGCACCCAACTGAAACCGTATTAAGTTATAACTAAGCTGTATGGCTCTATTAAGCTGGGTTTTAGAACTTTCAATCATCATCACTGCCAGCTGGAGTTGATCAACGTCCACCTCTTCAGCCATACCAGCGGCCAACATCACCTCCGTTTTTTGCAAAGTGCTTTGAAGATTTTCGATGTTTAGCTCTAATATCTTTTTCGACTCTTCGGTTACCAATGCCATATAATAAGAAGAAATAATGGCTTCAATAATGTCATTTTCGGTATTTTGATAGGCGTTTTTAGCAATTGCATGGGCTATTTTGGAAACTTGCATTCCAACCCAATACTGGCCCGAAAAAATCAATTGAGAAACCTGTATAGCAGCCGTCGACGAATTGTTCATTTTGATGGTGTTGTTCCCTCCGCCCGTCATTCCTTGAAGTAATTTGAGGATTTCGAAATCTCCCGCATCAAGCAATCCCAGATTGGGTTGATAAACATCACCTCCTCCTCCACCAATATTAAATTCTACTTCATAGTTGAAATAATCTGTATAGTCTACCGATCCTTCGGCTTGTGGCAAACCTTGTGAAATGGTTTCCCAGATTTGTTTTTTCGATATTTCAACATCTGTTTTAGCATTTTGTAAAACCTTATTATGCTTTAGCGCATATTCGCGTGCTTGTTGCACACTCAGAACCAAGGTTTCATTCTCTTGGGCATGTAACATTGGCATGAGTCCAATAATAAAGAGAATTTGAATTGTTTTTTTAATCATTTTTTTTACTTTTTTTACGATTGCAAATTTATTAAGTTCTTTTGTTTTTTTATATCTATTTCGGCAAACGACTCTGTTTTATCTATGAACGGCTTGGGTTTGCATTTCATTAAGAATTAGGGCAATTTAGTATCGAGTGCTTCTAGTTTATATTCGAGATATTCTCTCCCTTTTTCAGAAGCAATGCCTCTAATATGATATACAAATATGTTCCTTAATATTTCATCAAAACTTAAATCTTCGTTCATATCTTCAATGAGAGAAACATTGTTTACCTGCTGAACATACAATTTAGCAATAATGCTAATTTTTAAATCATTTAAATATAAACCCTCCTGAATTCCTTGTTCCATATTTTGACAAATCTTTCCATAGATATGCTTTTTATTATGCTCCGAAAGAACGGTCCATGCTTCGGGATAATACTTTTGCAAGTCGAAATGAACATTTTGATTCATATTTTTATGGTTTTCAGCAATATGCTTGCTCACAAAAAAAAGAACATCAATCGCATTCAATTTGTTTTGGGTAATAATCTCTTTAAATTTACAACTTTGTTCTTCAACTCCATGCATAACAACTTGC
>JAQUHH010000313.1 GCA_028683685.1 Bacteroidales bacterium | reverse complement strand
TGTGGTACAATATCTTTTTATTTTGTGCGATTAATAAAACGCCATTAAAACGATTGTATTTGTATAGTCTGTTAATCAGTGAATCAATATGCTCGGACTTGTTTATGTGATTCAGGCTATCAAATAATGCATTTATTTCTTGTGCATAATATTGACTGCTTTCTTGGGCTATTGAATCGTTCGAGATAATTTGAGAAAATAGAAATTGGGGTAATACAAATAGTAAAGTTAGAATGCGTTTCATTGTTTAAAAAAATATTGTGTTTATTCTAAAAAGGGAAACTAATTCCCCATTTGAGTGCAATATTACTATAAAAATCCGAAGAACTGTATGGTCCATAGTGATAAAATGCACCTATTCCAAAAGAATAAAACTTTAAGTTCAGGAGATTATTAATGGAAATTCCCGATTCAAAGTATCCTTTTTCAGGAACAGTAATGTTTTGATTTTGAAAATATTGCTTTTCGTTTGACCACCCAAATGCGATGTTTTGATGCAGCATAAATTCGGGTTGGAATTTTTTTCCTCGATAGATTAATTTTCCAAAATTATGTTGAAAAAAAAGTTCAACAGACGAAGACGAATAGTATTTATTGAATGGCATTGTCGAAAACGAATTGGAGGAGTAGATGTACTCTTTATTTAAATTTGAAGTGAAGGCGTAAAGTCCCCAAAGTGGCAAATCTCGGTCTATAAAACCAGCTTTTAGAATTACATTGCTTTTCCCATAATACTTGCTTGTATGCGATTTTGTAAAATATAAATCAAGTTTATTATATTGATAATTTGAGTTGAGAAGATTGTCAAAAGAATGGCTGTATTGAACAATCAATATTGGAAAATCGTTGTTGACAAGAAATTTAAAATTATCATCATTGATAATTTTTTCATTGGGAGCATATCGAAGTGCAATTTTTGCTTCCGATGTGATGGCAGGATTGTCTTTATTGTATAAATCATCGGAATTGATATTTTGATAATCAAAACCCGGAAAAACAGTATTTCTTGCAAATCCGACTTTAAGACTTGTATATTTTGTTGGTTTTCCACTAATTGCAAAGGCTTCAGTGCGAATGTGATTATATCGAGTTACGTAAAATTTCCGAAAGACGTCGCTCGCTAATAGTGCATTTTGAAGAAAATAAAGTTTATGTCTGCCATTTTCAGCAATGTCAAAATGATAATCTAAATTGATTTTTAAATCATGTTTGCGGGAGAGATATATTTCTGTGTTAAAACCGTAATTTGAATATTTGTTTCGTAGACTATATCCATAATAAGCTCCAATGGAAGCGTTTTTAAGCAGTCGTCGATTGGTTCTAAAGCCCGCTCCAAACCGGAATCCTTCATACCTATTGTACCAAATAATTTTATCTATTGCAATGTCGAAAATAGATACTGGAAAATAGCCAGATGAGAGGGCTTTGAGGATATTGACGGTTCTATCAATATTCTCAATTTTTCCAATACTATCAATAACTTGATAGGTTTTCTGTTCTTTTTCATTTAAGGCTTGTGGACGATATTTTTCTAGAATTTCGTTGCTCTGTTTCTCTGAAACAACGTCCAAATCTATCTCTGTTTTCCCAAAATCTCGCCTTTTAAGTTCTTTGTCGAGTTCTATATCTTTTAAATAGGTCCAGCCTTTGGCAATGATGCTAAAATTATTATCTATTTTTATATTTTTAAAAGAGAGTTCTGTATTTAATTGAACAGGAAACCACTTTTTTTTGTCAATTAACTCATATTGTTGTTGAATATTTATCGAAATTCCACCCTCGTCCCTAGTTGGATATGCAGTTACATTCTGAATGGCATATCCATTCGTATTAATGTATAATAAACCTTCTAAGCCATCGAAATTTGTATTTCGGCGAGGGCGATATGAAATTACAAAAACAGTATCTTTTGTATTGGGATTTGGATAGAGCGTGTCTTGCATTAAAAAGAAATATCGTGAAGTACTCCCACTGCTAATTGGGTTTACATATTTTTTATCCAAAATAATAAACATATCGTCATAAAAAGAAATTCCTTGAATTTGTGTAATTAGCAAGGTGAAAAATGGGTCTTTGAATCCTGAAACTTTTGAGGCAATTACTTTTTCATAATTCGACGAAGGTGCTTTGAAAATCCTTTGGTTTACACTTTCCATTAAAAAAATATGTTGTTCGTCGAAAAAACGATATACCTCTTTAAAACTTTTATTTAAAGAGTCCGTCAATGTTGTGTCTGCGGCTATGCGTATAGCAGTGGTGTCGGTTACAACATCGGAGGTGAAAATCATTTTATTGTAAGAAACATAACTAAATGATGAGTTTTTAAAAGGATTGTTTACATCTTTGTTGGCGATGGTTTTGTCGATAATGCGATGAGCTGGGTTTTCGGTAGGAAGAATTACAACTTCTTGAAGTTCAATATTTTGTTTTGTAAGAAGAACACTTAATTTATTTGTCAATTCATTTTTATAAATTGTTTTGGGTAAATAACCCACATAGCTAAATCTTAAAGAATCGATGGGAGTGTTGGATTGAATGGAAAAATATCCTTCAATGGAACTGGTAACACCTGCTTGTCCATTATTGGCGACAATGTTGACAAATGCCAGTGGCTCACGACTTGTTTCATCCATGATTTTGCCACTAATTTTATAGCTTTGCGAAAACACAATAACGGAACTTAAAAAGAAAATGATGGATGAGAGGAGTTTTTTGTATACTTTTGATTTCATTATTCGTGTTTGACATCAAAAGTAGAGATTTTTTTAACTTAGCAAGCAAAAGAGAAAAATAAACGTAATATAAAATATATAAAAAAACAGTATTAACCGACAAAAATTAGAATTTGAGATTTTTATTTTAAAACTATAAGATATTCAATTGTTTACAATTTTGGTTTTGTAAATTTAGAAAACCTACCCCATGTCAAAACATAGACAGCTGAAC
>JAQUHH010000039.1 GCA_028683685.1 Bacteroidales bacterium | reverse complement strand
AAGAAAACTCTTGTCCTTGCGATACATTTGCTGTATTCGCATTTTCGTAAATACTTAATTTACTAAACGTTTGCAAACGATTGAATTGATTTCCGTTGACTCCCTTCATATCCAACTGATAACCACCTACATCTATCAACAAGTCGTGAACATATGGAACCATTCCGTTCGAGGCAGGGATAATTTCGGTAATACTAAAAGGAATATTATTTTTGCTTGCTGCCGGAATTGAATAAACTAGCTTTAGTGGCTCTGTGAGCGGATTTATAGCATAAAGCCTGATTTTCCCTTCAAACACTTTCATTCGAGTAATTTGGGCATCCCCCAAATCAAAATAGGTGGCTTCATTTTGAGAAATAATGGTTTGCCCAGGCGATAAAGTTCCATTTCCAAAAGCCTTAAAATAATAGGAAGAGATGGTATCTGGAAAAGCCACCATGGAATCGGCAAAAACCTGAAAAAGAGGATATTTAAAATGAAGAATCAACAATTGATTTCCGTCCACTTCCATCAACGAATCAGCCAATAAATTACTCAAACTAAAGCTCGTTGATGCAATGGGAACCGATAAATCGCTTTGCCAAGTAGTGGCTTCTTTTTTACATGACTGAAAAAGCAAAACCGATGCTAATAAAGCAATAAATATCAACAACTTAGAGTCAAATGAATAGTTTTTATGCACGGTTCTTTCAAATTAGTCTCTACAAACCTACATTTTTTTTTAATATATATATCTAATTGCTTAAAAAAAAAGATTTTCAGAAGGATATGGCAAGGGAAATATATTCAATTAATTTGGTGCTTGGCACAGTTGCAGATTTTGAAACACCTGACTACCAAACCGCTATAAAGTTGATTAATAGTACTGAACTTATAAATAAACATTCAACCTGCAATTGTGCTAAACCTTGCTATTGGGTGCTGGTGTTAACTTCTACTTAAATCGTATTTGCAAATTCAGCTTAAAGAAAAACCGCCCATTTTCTTGATAAATTTTACCAAATTCATGTCTTTTACTACTTGCAGTTTCAAGTTTTGTGTTCGCAAATAAGTAGTCTTCAAATTGATTTCTATTGTAAATGTGATAACATAAAATATCTCCGTTTTCTTTCACAATCAGATAGCCTCCAGTTGCATCGTAAATGCCTGTCCAAACTTTGGAAGGAGTCATACCAAGTGCAACATCAGTTAAAAATCGTTTGATTTTATAATCGTAGAAAGTATGTGCAAATTGAGTGTCGTAATTTAACGGATTGATTTCGTTGATATTGTAAGTCAAATCTTCAATAGAACTCAAATTTGAAGTAAAAAATGTTTTAATAATTTCAGCTAATATGTTGGGTAAAAGGCTGTCTATCAGTATCAAATTGTTTTTGAAGACATTTTGCTCGAGAGAAATAAAAGTCAGACTTCCACCTTTTTCATTTATAGCTACAATTCTATCTTTTATTTTGCTTCTTGTGTCAATTTCGTTTATCTCCGATAATTCCACTGCTGTTGGGTTGAAGTTGTCTATTCTGTAAATGAAATTTGTCGTCTTACCTGCATTTAAAAGGGTTGCTTCTCCTCCTAATTGAGATTTTATACTAAACCCCAATTCTGCTGTTTGATTAATTTTTTGATCGTGAATTACAATACGAATATCAGTCTTTGAACTTGATTTAGCTTTAAGCGTGTGACAGTTTACTGCTGTCATAAATTCTTCAATTTCTGGAATACTAAAAGTACTTTTTGATTCTTTAATTTTAGCTAAAAGTATAACTGATTGGTCGATAAAGGTTTTGACTGGAATTCTTAATTCTTCCTCGCCACCCGTAATAATCACTAAATCATCATTTAATGAATATTCAAAGCTACCACATCTTTCGTTACGGATTATTTTGATTATTGGATAAAATAATTCTTCAACTTTATTTAGGTCTGCATCTCCCGCAATCAATTGTTTGTCACCAAGCAATTTAAATAAAGCATAAATTTCACTCCATTCGCCTTTGTTTCCTGATATCATACTGTAATTTCTTTAGCGATTTTCCAATTTTCTATTGTGTTATTCCAAACTTTACCATTATATGAGACACGAGCGATAAAGTTGAAATTATCATCAACTATCAAACCTCCCATCCAATTTGAACTACCTAAATTAAATCTCGAAATAAATTCACGACAAAGTACAACTGCTTGTTTTAATGAATTTACTTCAATAAATGCAGTGCCATCTGGCTTTAATAATTCTTCATTTTTTGCATTCCGAGACATTTCTTCAAATCGTGCTTCATCAATAGATGAAGATAATTGCACAAATATTTTATTTTCTCTTTTTTGTATCATAGCTTAAAATTTTCATTATTACTATATTTGCTGTTGCTTGAATAGCTGGGACGGCAACGGAGTTACCGAATTGTTTGTATGCAGAAGCATCCGCAACTGGAATATTGAAATTATCTGGAAATCCTTGAAGTCTAGCCCATTCTCTCGGAGTCATTTTGCGAATGCCCTCTCTGTTTACAACCCCTTTAATATGCGTTGTTGGTGTAAAATCGGTAATTCTATGGTCAAGAACTAAATTTCTTTCTCTTCCCATACCTCCAACAACAATTGCGTTTGCCACACTATCATCTGAAATTATCTCAAACCCAAAACCATTGCCTTTACTTGCATGTCTTTCTTTGTGATTGATTAAAGTCTGTACATACTGAGTTGATAGATAATATTTCGTCGGAGGGACTTTTTCCTCTTTTACATCTGCGAACTTCACCTTTATATTTGTTGGTTTTGGATACTCAAACTCGGTGATATTTAAGTCTTTTCTAAAGCCAACTATGTAGATTCGTTCTCTATTTTGTGGAACTCCAAAGTCTCTTGCATTAATTATTTGCGGTTCTGGAACGAAATAGTCTAAATCATTGCGCAAAACATTTAGAATTGTTGCTAATGTTCTACCTCCATTATGACTTCTTAATCCTTTGACATTTTCAAGAAAAAATGCTTTTGGTTTTTTGCGTTTAATTATTTCAGCAACATCAAAAAACAAAGTTCCTCGTGTATCATCAAACCCTCCTCTCTTTCCAGCGATTGAAAATGACTGGCATGGAAAGCCAGCACAAAGTAAGTCGAAATCGTCTGGTATATATGATTTTATTTCTTCTTTAGTTATGTCTCCAAAAGGGACTTCCCCGAAATTCGCACGATAAGTTCGTTTTGCTTCTTTGTCCCACTCACTCGTAAATACACATTTTCCGCCTAAATTCTGTAAAGCAATTCGAAACCCACCAATTCCAGCAAATAAATCAATAAATTTGAATTTTGGGTTTTTAGTTGGTGGGAAAGGAACCTCAAACGTATCAAAAAGCCCATATTGTAAAGCTTCTTCGGCAGCGGCTGAAGTGATAATTTTTTCAGGATATTTGTATTGTAAAATTTCTTTGGTGTATTCTATCGCATCGGTTTTGTAATATTTTGCATAACCATTTAAATGGTTATGCAAATAGTGAGTTAAAACAGCTTCTTTATTATTTTCGGGTTCTTTTGACTTAATTTTATATAATTTACCACTAATTTTTTCAAGAGATATTTTTTTCGTAAAATCCATCTTTTTGCCTTTAATTTCTTGTCTAATTTTAATAATACAAAGTTAGTGTATTTTTGTCTATTTGACTTCTTAAATGAATTTCTTTCAGTTTTTCGATCCTTGCCGCTAATTCAAAAATATAAACAGATTGGAACGTCCAATTTTCAGAAGGATTTAACCAAAAAAACGGAGGCTTAATGTCCCAATTCTTCATTTTTCAGCTCTTCAATGGCTTGCGAAATGGAATCAAATATTCTTCCATCTGTGATTTTTGATTGGTAAAAAGCTTCGCCTTTCAACATTTTTTCAATTTCTTGATTGACTCCCGTTAAATATATTTCCTGATTGTTTGATTTCAGTTCTGTAATAATTTCATCCAAGTAACTCACTCCATCCGAATCTGCATAGAATGCCGACTTTAGCGAAATTAAAACAAATCTCTTTCCTTTGATAAGTTCTGCTGTTTCAAGATAAGCAGGCATATTAATATAGGTCAGAATTCCTGAAATTTTCAACACCACAAAATCACAGTCAACATCGGTATCTTTCACGTAATCATCTTTCAACAATACTTTTTTCACTTTCCAGTCTTTCCATAATTGAATTTCGGTTTGTCCTTTTGAAATACGATTTACAAAAATCATTAAAGCAAAGAAACTACCGGCTAGAATCCCAACGATAGGGTCGTAAATAATGGTAATACCAGCCACAAACATGGATAAGAAAAAGGAAATCTTTTCATTGTCCATTAAGGTAATAAAGTGCTTTTTCTCGACCATATTTATAGAAACGATAACCAAAATGGCAGCTATGGCGACCATAGGCAACAATTTGAAATATTGGAAAATCAACAATGAAATAAGCAAAATAGAAACGGCACTGATAATTCCGGAGGTTTTATGTTTCGCACCACTTTTAATATTGAGAGCCGTACGAGCCAGTGCAGCAGTAGCCGGAATTCCACCCATAAGACCAGAACCCAAATTGGCAAATGCCAAAGCAAAAACCTCTTTGGAACGAACAAACTTTGTATGGGTCATATTATCGGCCACTTGTCCCGAAATCAATGTTTCCAAAATGGCAATCAATGCTGTGGCTGCCGAAATCACCCATAACTCCTTGTTTAAGAATGTTTTTAGCGATAAGTCACCCCAAATATTATAGTATAAACTGGCGGTTACATTTGGATATTTATCGGCCAAAGTAAGCATGCCAAAATCAATTTTCAAAAAATCATTGACAAAGTATGCAGATCCCATTCCTATAAGCGCAACCACAATGGCTCCAGGTAGTTTGGGGAATTTTTTATTCCAAAAGAAAATAAAAAGACTTGCTAAAACGAAAATCAGAAAAATCCACCAATTTATCTCCGAATAGTGCTGTAAACTGGTCCAGACATTGGTTGTAAGCTTGTCAGTTTTGGGAATATTATCCAAACCCAACATATTATCTAATTGTCCTAGAGCGATTATAAATGCAACCCCAAGAGTAAATCCGTGAATAACTACTTTGGGAATAAAAATAATGTATCGGTCTAGTTTCAAAAACCAGACAAGCAAAATCAACAATCCTGAAATAATAGCAATAACGGGCAAAACGGCATATCCATTAACAATAGAATAGGTCATCAAAATACCCGACAAAGCACCTGTAGGCCCAATAATATTAAAATGGCTTCCTCCAAGGATGGAACCCAATAGTCCCGCCCAAAATGCTGTTATTATACCTTGTGTTGGGGTAGCTCCCGATGCAATTGCCAATGCAATGGACAACGGAATGCTTACAAAAGCAACGGTAATGCCCGATTTCCAATTAAACCGGATTTTATTTGCTAATTCAATTTGTTTCATAATGCAATCTTGTTTATATCTTCCCACTCAATATACGAGTTTCCTGCAAAGTTATAAACTATTTTGAGATGCAACCCAATTTCGTTATGAAAAATTTATGGATGATGAATTCATCTTAAATTCACTAACATTATTGTCCAAACAAGACTTAGCAAATTAACCTAATATGAAGATTATTTGTTGTTTACAATCGTTATCAGAAAAGAAGCTTGTTTTTTTTGCATTTGATTACTTGAATTTAAGAGTACAATTCTAAATCTTACCCCAAAACCATGAAGGGAATTTAGAATTAAACGGAAAATTCAGGGTAAATTTATAAAGATATTTATTTTCTTCATCTCCCTTGAGAGTTGGGGTAAAATGAAGAAAATAATAATAAAAACTTATAAATAAACTGGTTTGGTTTTATAATGTTATCTCCTTATGGGGGCAAAAAACACTAAAAACTTATCGGACATTAGCGATTTTCCAAAAAGATCAGGAACATTGCTCACTCAAAATTAATTCGGGCGAAGCAATTTCAATAAAAGAGACTCCGTGTGCTCTTCCAAAACTTCCTCCAATAATCAATACATTTTCAGTGGGGTCAATTTCTTTTTGTGCAATAATCATGGATATAGCACTGCGTAAAAATCGATCATGCGAGCTCGTGGATTCAATTTTATGAGCAATAACGCCGTAACTAAGACTCAACTGACGCATTACAGTTTGATCGTAACACATTGCATATATATGATTTCGTCCTCTTAAAGCTGAAATATAGCGACAAGTTTTCCCTGAAGTAGTATCTGCAATAATGTTTTGGATACTATGATTAGAAGTTGTCAATATTGCAGCTTTACACAATGTGGATGTGAAAGTATCAACTCCCTTTTCTTGTTCAAAAGGCAAATGATCCAATTCAGCTTCTACTTCCAGAGCCACTTTTGTCATCACTTTTACTGCTTCAATAGGATACTTTCCGTAAGCCGTTTCGCCACTCAACATCAGAGCATCAGTCCGTTCAAAAACAGCCGTTGCCACATCGCTAATTTCTGCTCGGGTCGGACGATGACTATTAATCATGCTGTGTAGCATTTGCGTAGCAATAATTACAGGGATTTTTGCCCGAATGCATTTATTGACAATATTTTGTTGGATTACGGGTATTTGCTCGCCTGGAATTTCTATTCCCAAATCGCCTCTGGCAACCATTATTCCATCCGAAACAGCAATGATCAAATCAACATTATCAACGCCAGCTCTATTTTCAATTTTAGAGATCACTTTCACCTTGCTTTTATGAGCATTCAAAATTTCTTTAATTTGCAAAACATCCGAGGCTCTTTGCACAAAACTATGTGCAATAAATGCAATTTTCTGATCCATCGCAAATTGAATAAACTCCTTGTCTTTTTCGCTCAAAACGGGCAAGGGAAGTTCTACATTGGGCACATTAACCCCTTTTCGTGACTTCACAAGTCCTCCAATAATAACCCGACAAAGAATCTCAGCATTTTCAATTTTAATCACTTTAAGTTCGATTTCTCCATCATCAATCAAAATCAAATCATCCACTTTAACATATTTATAAAGTTCAGAATAGGAAACCGGAATCCCCATTTCGGATATTTCCATTTGTGAATTTCCCAAAACTTTAATCATTTCATCTTTAACCAAAAGAACTTCACCCTTGGCAGCGGTTCGCACTTCGGGGCCTTTTGTATCAATCAAAATAGCAATTTTATCATTTACCGAACGAATTCTTTTTATGAGCCTCTCCGCCCCCTCTATATCTTGATGTGCCGTATTGATTCTCACTACATTCACTCCATTATCAAACAATTCCTTTAAAAATGGCTCATCCGACTTTTGGTCAGACAAAGTGGCTATTATTTTTGTCTTTTTCATATTTTAGTTTTAATTTATTTACAAAAATACAACAATTAACAACATAAAACGCTTCGATTAACTCTCTTTAAGTCTATCTACGGTCTAGGTTTTAAAACAATTGAAATACATTTAAGGCCTTGAACAAATTATTGTTGAAAAAACTAATTTTACTGAAATCGAAAAATATTATTGTAATTTTACAATCACAATTGCTAAAGATGACAAAAAAAACACTTCTACATTACAGAAATATAATTCAAAATTATTTTCTTCGAATTCCTCTCTGGATTCGAGCTTTTGTTTTGTCTTTTCTGTCAATATTTCTCTTATTTATTACGCTCAATTTTATATTTCCATTGCCCAATACGAATGATTATTCGCAAATTGTAAAATCAGCCGAAGGCGATATTCTTTATGCTACGCTTAATAGTACTGATAAATGGCGTTTTAAAACCAATTTGGACGAAATTACTCCAATTCTAAAAAAAACGATACTGCACAAAGAGGACAAATATTTTTATTATCATTTTGGCATCAATCCAATCTCAATGGGGAAAGCATTTGTCCGAAATCTTTTCAATAGAGATACACGAACGGGTGCCTCTACCATAAATATGCAGATTGCACGAATGCTTCAACCCAAAAGAAGAACTTATTTTAATAAAATCATAGAGATTTTCAGAGCTTTCCAATTGGAGTTTACCTATTCAAAAGATGAAATCTTGCAATTATACATCAATTTAGTTCCCTATGGAGGCAATATAGAAGGCGTTAAAACAGCCGCATACTTTTACTTTCATCAAAAACCCGAAGCTTTAAGTTTAGCTCAAATCACCTTGCTATCCATCATTCCCAATTTTCCTAATATTATTCATTCTAAAGACGAAAGTGAGCTTTATATAAAACGAAATAATTGGCTCAAACGTTTTGAAAAAAAACGACTTTTTGATAAAAAAACAATCCAGGATGCACTTGGCGAAATGATTCAAATTGAACGCCGACCACGTCCGATGATGGCTCCCCATGTAGCGATTAGGGCGTGCCAAGAAAATAGACAAAGCTCAGAGATAGAAACTACAATCCAATTAGAAATTCAGAAAAAAGTTTCTCAAATCACTAAAAACTACATCCAACCACTTCGATATTCCAACATTTCCAATGCTTCTGTTTTAATAATCGACAATAAAACAAAAAAAATTGTAGCATACATTGGTTCAGCCGATTTTTTCGACTCTGCAAATCAAGGACAAGTGGATGGTATTAGAGCCATTCGTTCTCCTGGCAGCACCTTAAAACCCTTGCTGTATGCTCAGGCCATAGATCAAGGATTGATAACACCCAAAACCAAAGTGGTGGACGTTCCCATTAACTATGGTGGTTATTATCCTGGAAATTATGACGACAAATGCAGAGGATTGGTTACTGCCGAACAAGCTCTTGCTCAATCGCTTAACATTCCTGCGGTTTGGCTACTCAACGAAGTTGGCAACGATGCTTTTATTAAACTTTTGATAAAAGCAAATTTCAAACAAATTGCCAAAGACCAGAAAAAGCTCGGCTTATCGACCATTTTGGGAGGATGCGGCGTGAATCTTGAAGAGCTGACTGATCTTTTTTCTGCATTTGCGAATAAAGGCATTTTCGAAAAAGCCTCTTTTTATCCCAATAAAAAGAACACAGCCGTTCCACTTGTTTCCGAAGCTGCTGCGTATATGATTAGCGAAATCCTAACCAAAGCCGAACGTCCCGACTTTCCGTCCAACTGGAGTCACAACACAAATGCCCCGAAAATTGCTTGGAAAACAGGCACCTCTTATGGGCGAAGAGACGCATGGAGCATCGGTTATAATGTGAACTACACAGTGGGAGTTTGGGCTGGAAATTTTGATGGAACCGGAACTCCAGAACTCACGGGAGCAAATATTGCCACTCCGCTTTTATTTCAAATATTTAATGCCATCGACCAACATTCTGACAAAATCTGGTTTTCTCCACCCAAAACTATTGATTACAGGGAAGTTTGTTCGGAATCGGGGAATATCCCTGATGAATTTTGCACCGATTTCATCATCGATTCATATATCCCTGGCATCTCTCCAAATCAAAGATGCCAACACATGAAAGAGGTTTTTATCGACATTAAAGAAACAAAATCATATTGCCGAACATGCAAACCAGATAAAAACATCATTCGAAAACTTTATCGAAATCTTCCGATGGATGTAATTAGTTTTTATGAAGAACAAAATATTCCATATCAAAAAATCCCTCCACACAACGAATCTTGCACTCGAATTTTCTCTCATAATGCACCTATTATCACCTCCTTAGGCGATGGACTCGAATACATTCTAATCAGTGGCGAAAACCAGCAAATAATGCTCAAAGCAAACACCGAAAATTCCGTTAAAAAACTTTGGTGGTACATAGATGACAAACTTTTAGCCACAACCCAAGCCAACGAAAAATTCTTTTTTAAGCCACCGGCTGGAAATCTGAAAATATCTTGCACCGATGACAAAGGAAGAAATACAGATATATGGATTGTGGTAAAATACATATAAACACCTGCCTTGGAAATAAATAAAAAAATGATGGCAAACACAAAAAACAGAATTAAATGGACATTTTAGAAAAAAATTAAACTTCCCTTAAAACTTTTGCAACAAACACAATAGACTGATTTTCATACAACTGAACGAACACTGAATATAAAAAAAGAATAAAACAACGGAAATGAAAATATTTTCAAAGAAAGCCTTGCTTTATTCAAATTTATAATCGTATATTTGCACTCACTTTTTGAAAAACATTATAACAGAATAATAAAGAATAGATCATGAGCAAGACGGACATAATTAGAAAAATTGAAAGCCAAATGGTTCCAGCGAAAAATTTTCCGAACTTTAAGGCTGGCGATACAATTACTGTGTTTAATAAAATTGTTGAGGGTACAAAAGAACGTATTCAACAATTCCAAGGCGTAGTTATACAAAGATCTGGAACTGGCGCTACCGAAACTTTTACAATTCGCAAATTATCTAATGGCATTGGCGTAGAACGTATTTTCCCTCTTGCTTCTCCATTCGTAGACAAAATTGAAGTGAATAAACACGGTGTTGTTCGCAGAGCTAGAATATTTTATCTTCGTGACCTTACTGGTAAAAAAGCTAGAATTAAAGAAAGAAGATTTAGATAAATTCAACATATTAAAAAAAAGTCATCGTATTTGCGATGACTTTTTTTTTTGCACAATAAATCATCGGGTTCTAAAGTTAAAATATAAACTCATAATTCAGTCCTATGAAAAACATTAAAAATATCATTTTCCTATTTGTCGCTTTTTCAAGCACCTTTTGTATAGGAAACGCACAGAATAATAGGATCTTGAAAGAAGAAGCTATTTCTGCTTTCAATTATCTTAATACTCTTCGTATAAATCCCGAATTAATAAAAAAAGAAATAGGAATTAATGATCGAAAAATCAAAAAATCACAGCCTTTGATCTGGAACGAAATTCTTGCAAAAGTAGCCGAAGAAAAAGCGTCAGATATGGCTTCTAAAAACTATTTTAGTCACACCAATAAAAATGGAGAAGGCATAAATATTATGATTCATCGGGCTGGATACACCCTTATTAAAGATTTCATCAAACAAAAAAACAGCAACTTTTTCGAATCCATTCACGCCGGTTCGTCAAGTGGAGTTGAGATCATTAAAGAACTTATTATCGACAAAGGGATACAGCCACCGGGTCACCGGTATCATCTATTGGCCGTGGATGAGTTTTATAAAGAGGCAATTGACTGTGGCATAGGAATCGCATACAACCCAAATTCCAAATATAAATATTATTGCTGCATAATTATTGCCAAACATGATTTTTAAAAATAATTAAAAACAAACTTGTTTTCTTATTATTTCTTAACAGTAAATATTGCTATTATTAATTATTTGTTTTATTTTTGCAAAAGGGTAAAAACAAAACAAACTTATTATGAAAAAAATCAAAGTTATTAGCATTGTAATTTTAGCATTTCTTTTTACACTTAATCTAAGTTCATGTAAAAAAGATAAAAAAATGAAATTTGGCTCCGCAAAAATTGCAGTCACATTCGGAGGCAATAAATCACTTGAAACGGATAAAATCAATTTAACCAAACAAACTCCTAGTCAATACCTTATAGCACTAAAAAGCATCACATTAGCTGGACATGAAGGCACATCCGACCACGTTTTATTCAACGAAGCAACAGTTCAGGATGCTCGAATTTTCGATTTCACAGCAGGTAGCTTACGACACAATCTTACTTCCAGAAGGCGACTATCACGCTTTCAGAATTGAACTTTACTATTTGCAAATGAAGTTGCAAATTTCTACTACAAATAGAGATGTTGAAACAAGAAATATGCGTATTTATTATACCACAGACGGAACACATAAACCAGGTGATGTCATTCAAGTTGCCGACGACGGAACTTCTCAAGGCTGGCTTTTTGGCGAAAACCAAATGCCTGATTTTGATCCAGTTACTCCAAGATTATCAGCATATACTTATAATGGAGACGGCACAAGTTGGTATTTGTTTGGCGACAAAAACGGACAAAACTATGGACCTTTTGGGAATATGGCTTTTTGGTCAAGCGCCAGTTCTCCATATTCTGTCACCGTTCCTTTCACCTTTGAAGAAAGCGACGGAGAAGCCGTTGTTATGGATTTCAACGTGAACCAATGCTGGCAATTCGAAGACATAAACGAAGACGGGAATTGGGGCGGACAAGACCTCACTCCTGAAGGCACTGCATGGCACATGAACTTCCCATCCATTTCCATTCATTTAGAATAAATTTCCCAAGAAGATAATTCATTCAAAAAAGCAACATCAATGATGTTGCTTTTAATTTAATTAGCAAATCAAAAATAAATTTAACACACAAAATTCACTATTCACTTTCATCCTGTTTATATTATTATTAAATTTGTCGAGAAATTTTAAAAATTATCCAAGAAATGGACGATTATTATTCGAGTTGCTAATCTGAGTAGAAGTTACATCCAATTTCTTCTATTCACAAATTTATGAAGGAGAAATTGCGTGAAA
>JAQUHH010000038.1 GCA_028683685.1 Bacteroidales bacterium | reverse complement strand
AACATTATTATATCGTGGAATGCATTGATGCTCAAGTCATTATTAGAAATTTCGGAGGTTTCCAACAATGCCAAATATAAAGAAGTGGCAATGGATGGAATAGAAACAATGCTTGCAAAAATGTGGCTGCCTAACAAAAAAGTTTTTAGAACTTTAAGAGCAAACGAAACCCATACAGTAGAAGGTTTTTTGGAAGATTATGTTTGTTTTGCAGATCTTCTCATCACTGCTTATTTGATAAATCAGGAAAAAAAATACTTGGATATTGCACAAGAAATTGTGGAGGTAATTTTGGATCGTTTTTCGAATTCGGGCGAACCATTGCTCAATTATAGTTCAAAAAACGAGTCCGCTCTTTTTGCACAATCGGTAGAACTTTTCGACAATGTAATTCCTTCATCAAATTCGATGGCAGCCATTCTGTTTTTGAAATTAGGCGTTATTATTTCTTTGCCAGAGCTCACTAACAGAGCCTTACGAATGGCAAATGCAGGCATGTATTTAAGCGGTTCATCGCCAATGTCATCCTACCATTGGGCTCTTTTGTTTTTAATGATTCAAAAAGAACCTTTAAGTATTAAGTTGCTTAATATTGATTCAGATAATTTACCCTATCATCCTTTTGTATACTATTCCATTCCCCAAAAGGATTCATCTCCAAAAAAGATTGAAATATGTGGGATAAATCGCTGTTTGGAACCATTTTCAAATTTAAAGGAACTCATTTCTTATTTAAATGAAAAATAAACTCAATTTATCCTTGGTGTAGCGATTTTATATAAATTTGTAGAAGCATTGGGTTTGTTTTTATACAATCATCGCTTTATATTATTTATTACATAGACATAAACTAATTTAATAAATGAATCAAATTTTAGAAAATGCATATTTTTCAAATGTAGGTTTTGCTATTGCATATAAGAAAATTATCTGGGATAAAAACCATGAAATAGCAAACATTCAAGTAATCCGAATAAACCCAGCATTTGAAAAACTTTTTGGAGTTCGTCGTAAAGATTTTGAAAACTGTTTTTTATTCGAAACTTGGCCAAAATCCAAAAATTGGGTTGAATTAAACAAACCTTCTCTTCTAAAAAATAAATATATAGAAAACGAAATGTTTTCGAAAAAGCTTAATAAATGGCTTAAAATTGGCATAAATATACTTGAGGACGACTACATTATGGTTTCGTTTTTCGACATTACGGAAGAAAAATTAATGCTCGAAAAAATGTTGGAGGATTCATTGGGATTTTTGAATATTTATCAGAACGAAATACTTCATCAACAAATAACAGATTTTGTAAGGATTGTTTCCGGTGCTGAATACTCTATTCTAAATATTTTTGAAGAGAATAAATCAAACTTCAAAACAGTAGCTTTTTCTGGAGTTTTGGAAAACTTTAAAAAAGCAAAAAAAATATTAGGGTTTCCATTGATCAACAAAACATGGGAGCAAGATGCTAATAAAAGGGAAAAACTTAAAAACACTGACATATATCGATATGAAAATCTATCTGATTTAGTAGGGGATGTACTGCCTTCAAAAGCAGTTCGCTTAATTGAAAAGACAATTAATTTTAAAGACATATATGTATTAAGAATACATAAAGACAACATCTCTATTGGAGATTTTACTCTGTTTTTCAATAAAGATAAACTACTTAAAAATGAATCTTTTTTGATTTTATATGCTCGAATTGTAGCTATGATTGTAGAGAGAAATAGAACTTTTCACAAACTACAAGAGAGCAATACGCGCTTTGGAGAAGTAGCTCTCCAATCGAAAGAATTAATTTGGGAAACCAATAAAGACGGACTCTTTACGTATATAAATACAATTAGTTTGGATGTTTTAGGATATTCCGCTGAAGACATCATTTCCAATAAACATTTTTTTGAGCTAATTGGAAATGCAAGTCCTAAAAAGGTAATAGAAGGAATTTCGGATAAATTTAAAAATCATCAAAACATAAACGAACAAGAACTTATCATCGAAACAAAAGATGGTTTGTTAAAGACATTTATTACTAATGCCAAAGCTGTTTTTTCTTCACAAAACCATTTTGCTGGCTATCGTGGGGCATTTCATGACATTTCGGCGGAAAAAACTTCTTTGTATGAATTAATTCGACTAAGCCATGCGGTTGAGCAAAGTCCGGCTTCGGTGGTCATCACTGACATTGATGCCAATATTGTTTATGTAAATGAAAAATTTTCCCAAATTACGGGATACACTTTTGCTGAAGCAAAAGGGAAAAACCCTAGAATTTTGAGAGGATTCAAAGACAATGATGAACTTTATATCGATTTATGGGAACATCTAAATTCAGGAAATTCATGGAGTGGTGAATTTATCAACAAACGTAAAAATGGAGAAATCTTTTTCGAATTAGCCACCATTACCCCCGTAAAAGACGAGTTTGGAGAAGTTATCAATTTTATTGCTATAAAAGAAGATATTACGGCAAAGAAACAAATTGAAGAAGATTTGGAGAATAGTCGCAAGCAAATTGAAACAATTTATAATAGCATTCCTATTTTAGTTTTAATTGTTAACCCAAATGGCAATGTCAAATATTATAACAATCACTTCGCAAAAACAACTACTTTATCAAAAAAAGAGATTCTGAATACTAATATTTGTGATATTTTTGGATGTACCGATTACGCATTGTATCCTGATAATTGTGAAGATTGCTTACTCAAGAAAAACATTGAAAAAACGTTTGCAGAAGAGATTCCACAAACGGATATTGAATATCATATTCCTCACAAAAACAAGCTTTCAAAATCGGAATCATATTATATTGGAAATACGGTATTGATTGATTTTCAAAATCAAAAACATGTAATGGTTTGTTTGAGCGACATCAGCTTACAGAAAAAAAACGAAAAAAGTTTAGCCTGTCAATTGGAGTTGCAACATTTGGTTACGGATGCAGCAAACATCATGGTAAAAGCCACAAAAGAGACAATCAACCCATCTGTTCAATTGATTTTGGAACAAACATCTCGGTTTTTTAAAAATGACAGAGCATATATATATTTATACAACGAGAAGGAAAAGTGTTTTAAATATTCGAACGGATGGGCGGATGAAAATTGCTCTTTGGCTTTTCAGGAGAAATGTTTCGAAAAAGCTAATTACTTTCCAAAATGGGAGAAGATATTTAGAACGAATAAGTGGTTAGGTTTTGAAAACATTGATGAATTGTCAGGAATGACTCAGATTGAAATTGACACGATTAAAGAGATGGATATTGTTTCTTTACTCTGCTTTCCATTAATTAATGAAAACCAAATTGCAGGATTTTTATCTTTTGACACCGTTTCTAAAAGCAAAGTTTGGTCGCATGATTATATTTCAACCTTAGAAGTTATCACAGAATTAATTGCCAAAAATTTGTTTAAACATTATGCCGAAGAGTCGTATCGCTTAAGTAAGGAACGATTTAATTTATTAATCAGTGCCAATAATGATGGAATTTGGGATTTACAAATTCCAACGGATGAACTGTTTTGGTCACCCAGATGGAAAGAAATTGTGGGATACCAAGACCATGAGCTGCATAATACAGATAAGGTTTTTAAAAGCCTAATACATCCTGACGATTTGAGTTATGTAGAGGATCGTTTGGATGGATACATTAGCGGAAAATACTCTGAATATCGAATTGAATATCGGATGAAGCATAAAAAGGGTCATGATGTTTGGGTTTATTCACGTGGTGAACTTTTAAGAGATGCTTCCGGAAATCCATATCGAATTGCTGGCTCACATACGGACATCACACACCGCAAAAACCAAGAAGCAGCCATTATTCTTAAACAACAATTGCTAAGTGCAATTGTAGACAGCACTGATGAATTATTGCGGAATAACAATTATGTAGAAGCCTTACAGAAGGTAATGAAAATTTTAGGACAAACCACAAAAACAGACCGTGTTTATCTTTTTCAACTAAAGAACAATCAGTATTTTAAAATTGTGGATTGGTTTTCTCCAAGCTATAAAATTGATAATTATTTCGATTTTTCGGATTTGTCTTTTAACGAAACAGAAATATTTATAAATCAAATTATTGAAAATAAATCATTTTTTGCATCTAATTTGCTTGAGTTGTCCGAATCCCCAGTAAAAAAAACATTAGAATCACAAAACGTGTTATCAATATTGATTTTCCCTCTTTTTGTAGAAGAAACATTCTGGGGATTTGTAGGTTTTAATGATGCTACTATACATCATCCGTGGACCGATGATGAGTTCTCCATATTAAATTCATTTTCGGGAACTTTATCAAAATCTATCGAACGAACCTTATTGCAAGAACGACTTAATATTTCACTCGAAAAAGCCAAAGAAGCTTCCAAGGCTAAAAGCGATTTTTTATCAACCATGAGTCATGAAATTAGAACTCCACTAAACGGGGTAATTGGTTTTGTAGACTTAATGAAAAGAACAGAATTAAATTCATCTCAACAGCAATATATGGAATCTGTTAGCCTATCGGCAAACACTTTGCTGGATTTAATAAATGATGTTTTGGATTATTCGAAAATTGAAGCAGGAAAACTTATTTTAAACCCTGTAGAAACCCCATTAATAGAATTAATGGAGCAAATTGTGGAAATGATTCAATTTTCAGCACATCAAAAAAATCTGGAAATAATATTAAAGATACCAGCTGTTTATCCAGAATTTGTATGGGTTGATTCAATGAGAATTCGTCAAGTTTTGATCAATCTTTTATCAAACGCCATAAAATTTACCGATACAGGAGAAGTAGAACTAGGAATGGATACTATTTCCCAAACAGACGCATTTGCAAGCCTTAAATTTTGGGTAAAAGATACTGGAATTGGTATTCATCAGGAAAAAATAAGTAGTATTTTAGAATCTTTCACTCAAGGCGATGCTTCTGTAACCCGTAAATATGGCGGTAGCGGCTTGGGTTTAGCCATTGCAACCAAGATTCTAAATATAATGAATTCAAAACTCGAAGTAAAAAGCACACCCGGAAAAGGAAGCATCTTTGCATTTACGATAGACCTTCCCATTCGAAAACAAAAAATGACCAAAGAATCCTCTCCTCATTTAGTTAAAAATGCACTGATAGTAGATGATAACAAACAAAATAGAATGGTGTTGCAAGAGATGCTAAAATCGAACAATATTTTTTCGCAAGCGTGCAGTAGTGGAGCAGAAACCTTAAAAGAATTAGAAAAAAACTCCAATTTTGATGTATTGATTATTGATTATCACATGCCAGAAATGGATGGCTTAAGCTTGATAGAAAACATCCGAAATAATCATCATGAATTTGGAACCAAAGTGCCCATAATGCTTTTACATAGTTCATACGATGATAAATTCATCTCTGATAAGAGCAAAGAACTAAAAATAAATGCTCATTATGTAAAACCAATGAAATTATCTCAATTAAACTACTTTATCCGAAATATTCAATCAGGTTTTGAACCTGAAATAAAAAAACCGCTCAAATTAGACAATGAATTTGAGCAAGTTTTAAAAAAGCCTTTTAAGATACTCATCGCCGAAGACAATCCTACAAATATGTTATTGGTAAAGAAAATGCTATCGTTAATAGCACCCAATAGCACTTTCATTGAAGCCAAAGACGGGCAAGCGACTATTGATATTTTATCAAAAGCAGATGTTGATATCGTTTTCATGGACATACATATGCCTGAAATGAGTGGAACCGATGCTACTAAATACATTCGATCAAAATTAAAAAACAAAAAATTACCCATCATCGCTCTAACAGCCGATACTTCAAAAGATGAAAAAGAGAAATGTTTTGCAGTAGGAATGGATGATTATTTATCAAAACCAGTGATTATTAATGATATAAAGGACATTTTAATAAAGCATTTAGCTTAAAAAACCATGAATTTACAAAACAATAGAAAACACTTCAATCATCTTGACTTAATTCAAAAAATAGGAGATGACAAAGCATTTATTGAATATTTATACACAACTTTTTTAGAAGGGTTTGAAAAATATATTGATAAAATTAAAAAAGCCTTTAGCCTAAAAAACAAAGACATGCTCAAAAATAATGCACATGCTTTAAAAGGTTCTGCCTATTCGGCATGTTTTGAGATTCTTGGAGATATGGTTTTTGAGCTAGAAAAAATGGATGTAAATCAAAATGAAGTTTTTCAAAAACTGATTCCCGAAATCGAAAAAGAAAAATTGCGGGTAAAAGAAGCCATGGAGGAGTTTTTAAAGAACTCTTAGAATGTATCCCAGAAAAGACCACAAAATAAAAAATCTCATACCCCTAAAAATAGTCAATATTAACGAACTCATGATTTTCTTGTATATTTGCATAAAAATATAATCCATGAAAAATAAATTTATAATAATAGGAATTGTTTTAGCTGTGGTTATGATTTCCTGTAACACTTCGAACGGAGATAAAAACAAGACTTCTACAGACGTAAATATTGCGAAAATGGACAAACCAGTTTTTAACGAAGACAGTGCTTTTTATTTTGTTGAAAAGCAAGTTTTGTTTGGCATCCGAGTTCCAGGATCGAAAGCTCATGCCGAATGTGCTTATTGGTTGGAAGCAAAAATGAAAGAATATGCAGATGAAGTTGTGATTCAGAACTTTAAGGCCACAGTTTACGATGGAAAAGTATTTGACGGAAAAAACATTATTGGCTCATTTAATCCAGAAAGTAAAAGTCGGATTTTGCTAGGTGCCCACTGGGATACCCGCCCCTATGCCGATCACGACATAAATCCTAAAAACCATAATACTCCGATTGATGGAGCAAACGATGGGGCCAGTGGCGTGGGAGTATTGATTGAAATTGCTCGCCAATTAAGCATAAAACGACCTGAATTGGGCATTGATATTATCTTTTTCGACATCGAGGATTATGGTGAACCACAAGGCGTTCAATCGGAATTGGAAGATTCGTGGTGTTTGGGCTCACAACATTGGTCAAAAACCCCACACAAAGCATTTTACTCCGCCCGCTATGGCATTTTATTAGATATGGTTGGCGGAATGAATGCCGAATTTGCGCGTGAAGGTACGTCCATGTATTATGCACCAGATATTGTAAACAAAGTTTGGGACATCGCCAACCAATTGGGATATTCAAACTTTTTTACGCCTCGTTTGAGTCCCTCTATTATTGACGATCATATGTATGTTAATAAATATGCTCGTATTCCAATGATAAATATTGTAGAATATAATTCTCATTCAAACTCATATTTTAATGCTCGTTGGCACACCCTTGAAGACAATATGGATGGCATTGACAAACGCACATTGCTGGTTGTAGGGGAGGTCGTATTGGCCACCATTTACAATGAAAAATAAAACGGCGGTAAAGGATTAAAAATATATTTTTATCCGATTAAATGTTGGCACTTAAATCGTTTTCAAATTCAAAACTTAAGGGATTTACGGCATCTTCAACTTTGTAATTACCAATTTTTGTTCGTCTTAATGCTGCAAGGTGAGCACCACTATTAAGAGCTTTGCCAAAATCTCGAGCCAAGGATCTAATGTATGTCCCTTTTGAACATCTCACTGTAAAATGCAAATTAGGCAATTCTATTTTATCAATTGAGAAGTGATAAATGGATATTGTTTTGGGTTCAATTTTCACTTCTTCGCCTTGACGAGCATAGTCGTATGCTCGTTTTCCTTTGATTTTTACGGCCGAAAACTGAGGCGGAATTTGTTGTAAATCACCCCTAAAATTAGGCAAAACAGATTCTATTAATTCTCGATTGATGTGTTCGTAAGGAAATCTTTGATCAACCTCGGATTCTAAATCAAAAGAAGGTGTAGTCGCTCCTACGCAAAAGATTCCGGTATATTCTTTTTCTTGTGCCTGAATTTGGTCGATGGTTTTTGTTTTTTTACCCGTGCAAATAATTAACAATCCATCGGCTAATGGATCTAAGGTGCCTGCATGACCAATTTTTATTTTTTTGCAACCGCTCGCATTTCTTAAGACTCCTCTGATTTTTTTTACCAAATCAAAAGAGGTCCAACCAATGGGTTTATCAAACAATAAAACACTTTCTACAAGGAGTTCGCTAAGTTTATACATTTTAGAAGAAGCCATTTAAAATAATTACAGAAAGTCCAACAACAATACAATAAATAGCAAAATAGTGCAATTTGGCTTTGCTTACTAAGTTTATCATGGCCTTACAAGCAAAGAGTCCCGACAGATAGGCTCCCAAAAATCCGACTATTAAAACATGAATAGGAATGCCGCTTACTTCGGCTGAAAGATCGCCTTTAAGAAGCTCTAGGAACGATTCTCCCAAAACAGGAACAATCACCATTAGAAACGAAAAACGAGCCATTCTTTCCCGCTTTACACCAAGCAACAAACCCGTTGCAATGGTAGCTCCGGAACGCGATAATCCAGGAATAACAGCAAGGGCCTGAGAAAGTCCAATAACAAAAGCCCGTAAAGGATTGATCTCCTTGTTGGTCTTTTTCATAAGTTGCGACATAATCAATAAAGAGGCCGTTAAAAGCAGAGCAAAACCCACAAAGATAATATCGTTGGTAAACAATGCTTCAACTTGATCTTTAAAAAACAGACCTACAATTGCAACAGGAATCATCGAAATAATGATGTTTGTTACAAATTGAGTTTCCTCATTGTTTTCAAACTTAAATAAACCTTTTGTAATTGAGAAAATGTCTTTATAAAAAACAGTTAAGGTGCTTAAAACAGTAGCTGCATGAACTACCAAAGTAAATGTCAGATTGCTTTCTCCCGCATTTTTTAATCCTAAAATATGGTTTCCAATTTCGAGATGACCGCTGCTGCTAACAGGCAAAAACTCAGTTAATCCTTGAACAATACCAAGGAATAGTGCTTCAATCCAATTCATGAAAAAAGTATATTATTGATTTTTAATTTTCGAGCGTTTCTTCAGTCTCTTTTTTTCGATACATAATGGCAAAAAACTCGATAACAAAGCCAATGACAAGCAAAATTGGCGCGACTGTAAGGCGCTGGGTATTAAAAATTTCCTCACTAAATACATTAGGGTCTTTGGAACCTCCACCAATCATTAAAATAAATCCCAAAGCAATAAAAACAATACCCACCATCATAATGATATAATTGGTGCGAGTGAAAAGAAAAGTATACTGACCCCCTACTTCTTTAATATTCTTTTTCGAAGTTGCTACAGGTGGTTTTTTTTCTGTTTTAATAACTTTCATATTTTTATAGTTTCTTTATTTTTTAATAGTACAAATTATCCGTTTTCATATTTATTATTTTCCGCACCGAGAAACTGGTTGAAATCCAAGAAAATAGAACTCCAAACAAAACCACCATGCCAAAAATACTAAGATAAGCGTCAATATCTTTAAAATCAACCACTTCTGGAAGATAGTGATTCCCTAACCAAAGAACTCCAAACAAATAGGCGGCTGCCAAAATACCGGCCCACAAACCTTGATAAATGCCTTTAAAGATAAACGGTTCTCGGATAAACCGACTGCTGGCTCCGACCAACAACATACTTTTGATGATAAATCGTTTTGAATAGATCGACAAGCGTATAGTGCTGTTAATAAGCAATATAGAAATCAGCAACAAAAACACACTTAACGAAAGTAGGATTAGCGTAATTTTATCAATATTTGAATTTACTTTTTCAACCAAATGTTTTTGATAAAAAATTTCTTTTACCGATGGGTTTTTCAAAAGGTTTGCTTCGATGGCTGCAAGGCTGTCGTTTTGCGTATAATCAGCATTAAGACGTACTTCTATGGAAGACGGCAGGGGATTGTATCCCATAAAATCGATAAAATCTTCGCCCAACTCATTGGCTAATTCTTCGGCTGCTTTTTCTTTGGGAATAAATTCTGTCGATTTTACAAAAGAAGCGGCATCCAGCGTTTTTTGGAAGTTCAATATTTCAGACTCTCTAACATCTTGATGCATCATTATCGAAAAACCAATATTTTCGCGAACATAGGTTGAAACCCTTTGTGCATGAAATAAAATTGTTCCTAAAAGAGCCAATAAAAACAACACTAAAGAGATACTAAAAACAGTGGAGATAAACAGGGTTGTAAGTCTAAATCTCGAAACTTTTTCAGGATGTTGTGCCATCGTATATTTTATTTTTGAGTGCTAAATTAATAAAAATAATCGAAGTATATTCAAAACAAATTTATCTGCTTATTTTTTAAAGAATTTAAAGAATAATTTATGTCCTAAAAATCATAAAAAAAGACCTCACAAAATGAGGTCTTTTTTGTAGTTATAGTGTGCAAGCTATAAGTTTAGTTTTTTAAGAATTTCTTTGGACAATGATTTTTTATTGACCATAATGCTCATGGTTTTATATTTTATAAACGTTTCGGAAGCATGGAAGTAACCATCATATAGATTGTTTGTATTCCATGAATTTTTAACCAAATAATATTTAGTTCCAAATTGGTCTTTTGCGATTCCAGTGATTTGCATTCCGTGGTCGTCTGTTGTTTCGTAGTTGTCAAATGCCAACTGACGATTTTCTTGTGTAATAATCATTTCAGGAACTTGTTTGGAAAATGAAAAAAGTTCTTTTTGCAAATCTTTGGTTGAAAGATTTTCCCATTTTGCTCTTTCGAGTCCATCCATTGCTTTAATGTTGGTTTCGGGAACAATGGCAACACCATTGCTAAATGAAAATCCTTTTTCACTTACATCGCTAGCCCAACCAATGGTATAACCGTTGTTTAAAGAATAATCCATAACTTGCATCATTTCATTTAGTGGAAGATTGTAAACCACTTCCCACGCCCAGTTATCAGGTATTTCTAAAATAAATGGTGCATTAAATGGATGGTGAGTGTAAGAGGTAATACAAATATAATCATCCATATTTAAACCCAAACTTTTGGCATATGAAAGAGGTGTATATTCTTTTCCTTGATAATTAAATTTTTCGGGAACAGGTCCTAAATAAGCATCCAAAATCGCTCTAAAACCAGGCAACCATGCAGTTGTTAAGCTTCTGTTTTTGTTTTTTATAATGGCATCTAAATAGGCTTTTAAAACTTCATCCAACTCACCATGAACGTGATTGTCGGTTCCATAATTTAAGCCTGTATAAATCTCTTCGGGCACAATTCCATGTTTTTTAATCATGTTTGTAACATCGTGAAAAGCACCGCCACCGCCAAAATTCGTTTCGCCATGCATGCGTACGTATTTGATTGCTTTCTCTTCATACGTCATCCGAACGATATACAGTTCCGACAAATCAATTTCGCCTTTGTTTGTTTTTATCAATTCTGATTCCAAAAAAGCCAATCCGGCGTAGCTCCAGCAGGTTCCTGCACGGTATTGATCTCGAACGGGAGTGGCTTTCAAATCAACGGTTCTTGTAAAAGTTAATCCTTCTTTGGCTTCTTGAGCCCAAATTTGTTGTGCAAATAAAATTGCAACAACTACGAATGTTAATATTCTTTTCATATTCATTTATTAATTAAAACACTTTATTTTTCAATACAAACTAAAACTCAATCCTACATTAATAGGGGAAATGGCGGGACCTCTGTCTTTTTCGAACATTCCATTCAAAGTATAAGAACCCGTCACCGCAATCCATTTCCAACCAATTCGGGTGGTGGCTTCAAATAAATATTTATCAAGATTGCCGATTTTTTTATCGATATGCTTAATGGGATTACCAGTTCCACTAATATCATGACCGTAATATTTGCTAAAAGAATCAATCATTATGCCCGATCGAAGTCCTATAGAAAAGCGAAAATCACCTTTTGTACGTAAACGAAATTCCAAAGGAATATTCAAATAACTAAATCTCAATTTGTTAACCTTATATTTAACTCCATCGGGAATAAGCATCATTTCAGTAGTTCGTTCTGGATATTTAAGCTGTGTTACGGCATTTGAATGCAAGTTATGAGAAGTGAAACCCAAACCCAAGCCAAAACTAAATGGGCTGTCCTCGGATGTAGGCAAATCAACCATTATAGCAGCATTGAATCCAGGGCTGATAATGCGTTGTTTTACTCCAGCATCCAAATTTTGCCAAAAACCATTATGAACAGAAAGTAATATTCGATCCCTATTGGTTCCACCGGCAACTCCTGATTTTTGAGAAAAAACAGGACTGGTAAACAAAAAACTTAATAAACTAAGAACAATAATTTTTTTCATAAAAAACAAAATATAATTTATAATGTTGTAAAAGTACCTAAAAAAGAGATATCCAAGCCTTTAAAAATTATAAAAAACCGAAGACAATGTTTTTATTTTGCAGCATTCGTTTTTGTCCAACTGTCTTTTAGGGTAACAGTACGGTTAAAAACCAAGGTTTCGGCACTCGAATCTTTATCTATACAAAAAT